>SKVE01000464.1 GCA_007129635.1 Planctomycetaceae bacterium | reverse complement strand
GGCCGTGTTGTGGCCTGCGTTTTGCGTCGCCGGAGTCTGGTTCGTGCTGACGGGCAGCCTGTTGCCGGTCGCGATCATCGCCATGGCCGTGATTTCCGTGGTGATGTGTTTGTCCAAGGTCGGCAACCACTTCTAATCGGCCAACTGGCGTCGTCGTCCGTGTCCTGCCATTTTTTTGTGTCGGGTGTCGGCTCATTTGCTTTCCCGCGGTCGCGAAACCCAGCGAACCATGCAGGAGGGCCCAACTCGGGGACGGCTGACCTGCACCCGCTGCAGGATCTGGATCGAAGCCGGAACGAGCGGCCCAGTGCGGCAGCCGATGATCTGGGCGATTTCCTACATCGTCGGTTGTTTCCGGACTGATTTCGTCTCTTTCAGTAAACGCTGCAGAAATTTTTCGCCCTTTGTCATTCCGATCATTCAGCAGCGTATCTAACAGTGCGGCCCCCTAGTGGTAATCCGTCTTGCAGTCGTTTAGCATGGGCCTCTGAGTAGGGGAGCCAAGGGCTTCCCATCGGGAGATCCCGTCTTCGGAGGCAAGCCATGCCATGCGACCCGCAGAACGAGGTGATATCAGATTGGTCAGCCCTGGCCTGTCTCGTCGCGGATACCACACAGCCGCAGGACGTTCGAGACCAAGCATTGCAACGCCTGTTGCCCGTCATCGAAAGGCTGGCTCGCCAAGTGGCGGCAAAGTTCCGCGGCAGCCTGCTTGACGACCTGGTGGCAGAGTCGAAAAGCTTGGTCTGGTCGAAAATCCAGCAGTTCGATCCCCAACGCGGTCGCTTCGAGGATTGGTGTCGGACCGTATTGAACCACTGGGCGATCGACCGATGGCGTCGCATAAGCATGTGCCCTGTCCAACCTGCTGCCGGTGGCCAGGAAGCTCATCCAGCGTTGACAGCGGCGGCAAGCGACGATCACGAGGATGCCAGCGAGCAAGTCATGAAACTCCGTACAGAACTTCGCGAAGTACTGAATCGCATCGCCTGGCCGCCTTCGCGCGCTGTCGATTACTTCGCCGTGCTCTTGCTGCAGCTCCGTTTGGCGGCGGTCCGCTGCCTGTCACAGGAACCGCTGAGCCACGATCCGGCCTGGCGTGCCGATTTGGCGGGTCTGGTCGAATGGCTGCTGCCTTGGGCCCCTGACGAACGTTCTCGATGTTTGAAACCCGACTGGCCGTCGCTTGGTGAGCTCTGGGTAACGATCTCTCAAAGGATCAGCGATCCGACGGTGAAGATCGAGGCTGATTTGATCTGTCGCGGCGCGGCGTCGCTACCGCCCCACACAACAAGACTGACCCCCGATGTCTGGAACCAGTGGGTGCATCGCGCCAAAGACCAGGCTCGCAAACAAGTGCAGGACGCGGCAGTCTGGGCCCGTTGTTTCCACCGGTTGCTGCCGGATCACCCCAGGAGACCGAGGTCATGAATCAAACCACCTCAGCCAACGAGACCTTGCAGTTGGACACGGTCACCGACCCAGCTCGCCCCGACCAACAGGTATCCTTCTTTGCCGACTGGCGTTCCGCCTGGGATCACCTGCGCGACCACCTGCTGACGGCCCCCGAGTGTTTCGCCTGGCAGCTTGTCATGCCGAATTATCTGCACATCTTGAATCCTGAGGATGGCGACGCCCGCTGGACCTATGCCCAGCAGGCCACCGCTTCGCAAGGCCAGACGGCTCAGCCGCTGTACGAGCTGTACCGTACAGCCGTGTCACAAGACACCGCAGATGCCACGTTGCTGGGCTGGCACCAGGACGGGGACCGCGTCACTGTTTGTTTGGGCACCAGCGGCGTGCTGGTGCTGTTCGGCCAGCGGGTGGTGTTGACCGCCTTTCTGCCAGGCCATGGCAGCGAAGACGCAACACGAACCGCGCGACAAGCCGACTCGGCAGCAGATTTGCCGCGAGAACGAGGCATGCGCAGCGGTCGAAACGGGCGTCGCGACCGAGAAACTGTCGATCGGGAACAACGGTTACTGGAACAACGCCAGGCTGCCTGGTCGCCCGCCGAACGTTTGTACCATCGAGTCTTCAAACCATCGGTGCAATTCGTGAAACGTTGCCAACATCGCCATCGGGATCTGTACGGTCGTTTGATCCGCGGCGATTACGCCTTGTTGAAGGACGTGCTGCCGCCATTGAGCCAGTTGAAGTACGAAAACTGGATCACGCTACGGCAGCGGTGTGGACGGACAGAACCAACGTTGCCTGCTTCGACGCAGGCCAGCGAGTGAACCATGAACGAAAGCCCCTACGTATTCCCCAGCTTAACCGCGACTTGCCACGGTATCCCCGATCCGTTGGTCGAGGTCGACGATTGGCTGAGTCGTCTCCAAGATGTGTTGCATACTGGTCCCGAAACGGCAGACGAAGCCTTTGACCTGCTGGCACTGTGGGCCAAGCTGCGTCGCGTCCGCCCCGAGTTGATCGAGCAGTTAGACGGACTGGATGCTTTATCCCAGGTTGACGTGCTTCTGGCCGAGCAAGGCACTCATTTGGCAGGCCAAGCCCTGACGGTACCCCATCCGCAAGGCTGGCTAGAAGAGACACAAGCCCTGCAGCAAGCCTTCGAAGAAGTCGGACCGGCGGAAGATCGCAGCGAACTGGCCGAGCGTTTGCTGAACGATCTGGACGACGCACAACTGGTGCTGTATGCCGCGCGGCGGAGGGAGATCCAGGATTTGGATTTAGAAAGCGATCTGGACGATTGCGCGCAGTGGCTGGCGGAACACGCCGAGTTGTTTCTGCCCGCCGCCGTGCAGATCCAAGCCGTCGGCATGGCGATGCGAACGGACCTAGCCGACTTCGACTACGGTCTGGCGGTCACCGCGTTGAAATACCTGGATATCTTGCGCGCGGCGGAGTTGGCCGAGGAAGAACTCGCGCTGACTCATGTCCCGCAGCTCGCCCCTGCCGACGCCAGACGACTGGCGGCTCGATTTCACGAACAGCGACAGCAGATCGCCGCGATCCGCCTATCGGTCATTGTCGTCGAGTTGCGGGACCGGATGCGTCGGCTCCCCGTGGCTCGAGCGGGTGAAACGGTGCCCTTCGCGCCGCCGTACTGGTGTCAGTGGGTATCCCCGGCTGGCGATCTCACCGCCCGTTTGACACTCCCGTCGCAACCGGCGGCCGACGAGCCCGTGATGTTGGAGTTTTTGAGCCCGGCGCAGGAGCGAGCGACTAGCCTGGCGGATCAGATGGTGACGTTGCACGGTGTTCGGGCCACCATCGATTCGTCTGGCAAAGCGACTTTCTTGTTAAGTCAATTGCTAGAAACCGATCAACTGGCGGTCTTGCGCGTCGGGCCGGAGCAGGTCGAATGGCCTTTGTTAGAAGCCAGTTCGTAGTATCGCCTTTACGAGTTACGAAAGAGCCTCGCCGATGACATCCCGATTGGACTGGACCGATCTTTGCTGCCGCCTCAGAGGGCCTTGGGAGCAGATGACACCGTCGTCGGCCTTCGATCTGGTAATGCATCTCCGCGAATTGGCCCCTTGGTGGCTGCGGCCGGAAGTGTGGCGACGCGCGGCGGAAAACGACGCGATGCCGGATTCCTTTCGCCAAAGCTGGCAACAGCCTCCCGAGCTGCCCGCCACGTTCGGCTCGTGCTGGGTGGTCTTCGCCACGCAGCGTGATTTACCGTTGGCACTGTTGCAGCCGGCCCTGGTATTGCCGCTGCGCTGGGTGCCACAGCAGTCGCACAGTTCGCGTTTACCCTCCGGACTGGCCCGCTTGGCAGACGAGGTTTTGGATGTACTGATCGAGCGTGGTGGTTTGACATCACGCGACTGGGGCCTCGCTCTCGGCGACCAACTGAGTGGCTTGGATTTGAGCGAAATGCCCTTGGACTGCCCCTCCGGCTGGGCCTCGCTGGCTGCCGGGCTGTTGGTGGCGGACGGACGTGGCACACCGGATCCGCTGATTTGGGCCAGCGGCAGTTGGGACGACGGTGACGGCATCCGGCCGGTCGAATTCCTGTCAGAGAAGCTCGATCTGGCGGTCGACAGCGGCGCCGAAGTCTTCTTCGTTCCGCAAGTCCAGGTTGCCGAGGCTCGTCGTTTGAACACCCGCATCCAGATCGGATGCCTGCGGATGGCCGAGCGCGATCCGGTTCGGGCGCTATCCGATCTGACGGTGCGATGGCAGGCACCGCCACCCCGGCCCGAGGGTCCGGACGATACACAAGCCTTTCGACGCTGCTGCAGCTACTACCGGAATCAGCCACGAGGCGAACCACGCACGACTCAGTATTACTGGAGCCACCTGCTACCGACGATCACCCAGCTTTGCCGGGCTCATCTGCTTGAGCGATACCCGGACTGCCGTCCCACACACATGGTGACGATCGTCAGCGGCAGTCCCGAACTGGTACTGCTGGCGGCCCGCGCGCTGGACGTGCGGTCTTGCCTGTTGCTGTACACGCCCGACGAGGATGCTCGGCGAGACCAGACCAAACGCATGCAGATGGTCCGGGAACTGCTGGAGGCAGACGGCCGCGCCTGCGTACCGGCACCCTTTGTGGACGACCAAACACTGGAACAGCAGATCCCAGCGGCCATCAACCGATTTGTGCTAGGCCAATCGGCGGACGATCTGGTGCTAGACCTGACACCGGGCACCAAATGGATGACGCTGATCGCCGACCGCGGCATGCCCCCCGCCAGTTGGCGACTGTACGTCAAGAACGACACGCTCTCCAGCCCGGACCATCGTCCAGGACCGGGAAGCGAACAACTGGTTTGCTGGAAGAATTGAGAAGGAGTGCACGGACGCAAAAAAAGTTCTGTCATTGTGGGCCTCGCTGCGACGTTATCCAGGAAGAAGCCAGGAAGTTCGACTTCACTGCTCTGAATTGTTAGCAAAAACGGAAAGCCAGGAGTTCTCGAATGCGACCGATCTTGCTGTGTACGCTCGGCACCAGCCTGTTCCACCCCAATCTGGAAAACCTAAAAGGCCAACTGCAAACCGGCGAGATTCGCGACGATCGACGTGTGTTGGCGGAAGCGTATCGGGACGCCGGCTGGTCGGATGTGGCATCGGCCCTCCGCGATATCCCACCTGACGAACGGACTTG
>SKVE01000554.1 GCA_007129635.1 Planctomycetaceae bacterium | reverse complement strand
GCTACCGGTGCGGCTCTTTTGCTCCCTTGACGACCAGCTTGAGTTTTCGCGTCAGGTAACGCTCGATCGAGGCGAAGACACGCCGGACCGCCTCCCTCGTCTTGGTGAACACGAGGAAGTCGTCCGCGTAGCGCACGAAGCTCCAGACCGCGCGATTCCAATTCTTTATCGAAATCGTCCAGGAGGATGTTCGCCAGCAGCGGCGACAGCGGACCGCCTTTGCATCGTGCCTTCGATCGACGGCTGCAGTTCGGTGTCGACCATGACGCCCGGTGCGCAGGTACGCTGGGAAATCGACGCGCATCTGCGCGCCCGAGGCGAATTGGGTTACAATTCGTAGGAGCATTCCGGCCGCGCCCCCCCCCTTGGGGTCTGCGGCTGCTTCGTCCGCTTTCTTACGAAGGAGTCACTCATGATGCATTTGAGATTCGCCTCGGTTTCCCTGATCCTGCTGCTGACGTTTTCCAGTCTGGCGACGGGTCAACAAGCCATTGATCTGGGCCCCTCGATTGTGAACCCCGATTCGCGCAGCCCGATCGACAATCCGCTGTTCCCGGTGGATGATGGCGAGCGTCAGATTCTGGAAACGCTACAACAAGCCAGAAAAGGCCCCCGTTATGCGAATGTGTCGGTGACCGATGGCCGTTTGCTGCGGTTGCTGACGGAAACGATCGGCGCCCAACGGGTCGTCGAAATCGGCACCTCGACGGGCGAATCAGGGCTGTGGTTCGCGCTGGGGCTGCGCAAGACGGGCGGTCATCTGATCACCCACGAAATCCATCCGGGCCGCGCCAAGATCGCGGAAGAAAACTTCCGGCGTGCGGGGGTCGATCACCTGATCACGATCGTTTTGGGCGACGCGCACGAGACGGTCAAGGATCTGGAAGGTCCCATCGATATCCTGTTCCTGGATGCGGACAAGGACAATTACTTGGACTACCTTGATAAGATCGTTCCCAAGATCCGTCCCGGCGGCTTGATCATAGCCCACAACATGGTTTCGCCGCCGCCGGATCCCAAATACATCGAAGCGATTACCCGGAACCCGGCATTCGAAACTTCGTTTCTGTTGATGGATGCCGCAGGGATCAGCGTGACCTTGAAGAAGCGTTAAGCGTCGACGGCGATCAATGGTCCATCAGCACGATCGCCGGATCTTGCGAGATCGCGAACAACGTCGGCAGGTAGCTGGCCATCATGGTCACCAGCGGCGCGCCGACCAAGGTTGCCAGCATCAGCAGCGGGTGGGCCTGAAACAGTTCCACCCCGATCTGCAGCACGCGACTGCCGAGCACCGGGGTCAGCAGGTATCCGACGACACAACCGACGACACCGCCCAGCAAGCCCATCAGGAAGGCTTTGCCCAGAAACAGGGACGCGATGCTCGGGCCACCTTTGCCCAGCGCGCGTAGCACTCCGATCTCTGAGCGTCGTTCGCGGACGTTCAACCAAGTCATCAACCCGACGAACAGCGCAGAGACTAGCACGACGATGGGCGTCGTCAGGGCGACCAACTGGGTCATTGTCTGAGCTTGACTTTGACGGCTCGCCGCTTGACGCTGGTTGCTGGCCAATTGGCGAGCATGGTTTTCTTGAATGCGTATCCAATTCGATTCGGCTCGCGCCAATTCGGCCGCGCGAGCCGCTTCGACCACGTCCCGCTGTTTCTCGCGGGCTTCGGCTTGCGTCAGGTGTTCGGAAACCTTGGTATCCGGCAAGATACCTTCCAGTTCCTTGCGGATCAACGAGATGCGATCTCCCTTGCATTTGCAGTTCAACGCCATGATCTGATTGATTCTGCCCGGCTTGTTCAGGATCGTTTGCGCGTCTTCCAAATGCGTGACCAGTTGGACGTCTTGCAGGGTTCCGTACTCGGGCATGACCCGGGCGATCTTCAGCGAATGCCCCTCGATCTCGATCGAATCCCCTTCGTTCAACCCCAACCCCAGTTCATGGCCGACGAGGACGGTGCCCTTTTCAACGTTCCTTACCATGTGGGGGGTTTCTTCATTCTTCTGCGAATGGGTCAATACGGGCAGCGTGCCGACCAGCAGCACGGTACGATTGTTCCATTTCAGCCGGTCCTGGAGCGTGGCCACGACATGGACGATCAATTCGATCTGCTCGGCTTCGGCCAATCGATGGACGTAGTCTTCGGGAAAGTCGACAGCGACGAAATCCGTGTACAGGTCGGCCATGTTGGTTTCTTGGTGGACGATACGCAGATTCACGCCCATGTCGCGCATGATCCGTCGCGTCTCCCTGTCCATCTGGGCCAATAGTTGCTCGGTTTCTCGCCTCATTTCTGCGGTCTGCGTTTCCAATTTCGCTGCCTCGACCTCCAGTTTGTCCGCTTCGGTCCGCAACGTTTCCAGATGGCGGCTGGTATCTTCGGCGTAACCGAAGATCAGGGTGGGACCGCTGACGAACAACGCGGCGGCCAAAGCGATCACCAGCAAGCAGAGGAAGAAATTGACGAAACGAAATCGGATTTCCGAAAAAACCAGATTCACAGCACTCATGTCATGACTCCCTTGAATTGGTATTCGTGTTCGACCTGTTCTTCGCGAACGATCTTAGCAAGGTTCGCGCGACGATCGACGTTCCAGGAACATCTCCAGGTAACTGCGTCGTTCGGCGTCTGACAGGCCCAGGTGTTCGGCCAGCGACAGGATCTGGTGGCGGGCGGCGTCCAGCGATTCTTCGTCGGCTTCGAGTTCCAGTTCGACATACTGTCCGACGCCGTCTACATCATCCAGCGCGATGACGACGGTCGTCTGCTGCCAGACCAGAGTTCCCTTCTGGCGTTGCTTGCGAACACAGGCCACGGGTGTGAAGCCCAGCGCGTCGAGCAGACGTTGCCAGTCATCGGCGACCGTCTTCCCGTCGGGCAGTGGCAATTCGATCTCGCGCCGCGTCTTGGTGGTGGCGTCGATCTTGGGGCCTTTGTACGTGACGAGCGTTTGATCGTCCGATTGACGAATCCGCAGGGCCTCGTCCGTCTGCGCAAAGTCCCGAGCGGGATGGGCAAAGTAGTGATCGGCTTGGCAGACCTGGCCCGCCCACTGTACTCCGGCCTGCAACAAACGGTGCCGGATATCAGCCAGATCGGCAACCGCAAACTTCAGCTCGACTTCGAAGCTCATCGCATCCTTACAACGGGAAATCTTCGGTTGTCGCCTGCTTTTGGTAGATCGGCATGTGCCGATAGTAGACTTCCAAAATCATGGTCGCCAACGAGGTATTGTAAAGGCGTCCGCCGCGATCGGCACCGTGGCCGCCTCGAAAATGCCAACTGCCCGTGGCCGGCCCTTCCTTGACCTGGGTGTTGATCAGATAGTCGCGCATCTCCCGATTCCACTTGTCCCAGTACTCGCCCTCGAACTGCCGCATCACCTGCGTGGCATAGTAATTGTAGTACATGTCGGTCTTCGAAGGTCCCGTCTCGGACAGGAACCGGACGCCATCCTGCAGCGCCTGATGTTCTTGGTTCCACCCCAGGTACATCCGGCACAGCAGACCGATCGAAGTCGTCGACGCTCTTCGGGCCGGCGCAGTGTATCCGTAGTAGGCTCCGCTTTCAGCTTGCACCGAGTCCAGGAACTTGATCGTCCCGCGGATCGTATTGGGGTGCACCTGCAGGTAGGACATGTGGCCGCTTTTCATCGCCATCAGCATCCAACCGACCACCGAGGTGTCGCCCGGTTCTCGAGGCCGATAGCGCCAGCCCCCACCGATGGGATCTTGGGACGTCGCGATGAAGTTCAACGAAGCTTGGGCCGGAGCCATCAGCGCGCGATCCTTGGTCATCCCATAAGCTTCGGTCAAGGTGATCGCCGCCAGGCCGTGCGAGTACATTGTACCACCGGTCTCGTGCAGCCCTCCGTCGCGTTTCATGCTGTTGATCAAGTACGCCAAACCGCCCTTGACCTGCTTGCGATAACTGCCCTCGACGTGCGTCTGGCCGGCCCCTAGGAATGGCAATAGTGCCATGGCGGTGGCTCCGTTGCGCGCATCGGCCAAGCTGCCCGGGTTATCGGACAATCGAGCCGGATTGGGGGAGCCCAAGCGGTGATCGAAGCTCCATCCACCATCGTTCATCTGGATGGCGGCGATCCAACGCAAAGCCGCGGCCACCGCCGCCTCGCTCTGCTCATTCCCGCCGTATCGGGCAACCATCGCCGAACGAGCCGCCTCGCCGCGTCCTTCCAGGCCAGAGCCGCTGAAGCTGCCGATCTCCTTATACAAGTCGCTTCGGGGCGCCGTTTCGGCGCCAAAGTCCACAAGATCGACCGCGATCGACGCCGCGTCGACATCGGCCGCAACCGAAACCTGCGTGACATCCTCGGGCACCATGCTGGAAATCATTTCCATCGGTACCACGTCCGCCAAAAAATCCGTGCTCACATCCACGTCCAGCGGAGTCAGCAATTCCTCCTCGAATTCCTCGATGTCCTCGACGTTGTCCAAGGGCGGTGCCGCCGTGATGATGTTCGACACCCGATCCATCGGGTCCGGAACCGTCAGGATTGCCAAGATCAACAGACCAACGGCATGCACCACCATGCTGACCAACCAGCCTGGCATGGCGGTGAATATCAAATACCGATGGCCGCCAACCATGTACTGCTCTTCACCCTCATCGTCCTCGCCCTCCTCCAACTCGGCCGCCTCGGCCGCCACCGCTTCCATCGCCTGCTGTTTCTGTTCCTCAGTCATGGTTCTTCTTTCGCCTGATAACGTTCTTCGAACGGGGAATCTGGAACCGTCTGTTTGCTAAATTAACTGAATTTTCAACGAAATCAAGATTGGTCGAATCGTCGACTCGAATTATTTCAAACTTTCACACCACCAATAAGTAGTTGGATGTGTGGAATCATTCGATCGATTTCCACCGATTTATTCCCTCCACACGAGCAATCCTAGTAGCGTCCCGTCAGATTTTCGCTATACTTGGCCGTTTCAAGCAATCTTTGGAACAGCAAAACGATTCCGTTGTGGAGTAGCAAGTTCGATGGCCAAGTCGAAAAAGAAAGCCGAAGTGGTGTTCCTGGTCTGTGAGGAGACGGGGGACTATAATTACAG
>SKVE01000904.1 GCA_007129635.1 Planctomycetaceae bacterium | reverse complement strand
CGGTCGAGGCTTCTGCGGCAGGCCCAAACGTCGCAACAATTCGGCCGCGATGACCACCAGCGCCGGATTCTCTTCGACGCGAATAAACCGGGCCACCGTCGGCACCAGGTCGGCCTGATGAGTCAGATTGATCAGTTGCAGTACCCGATACTTTTCTGCCGCCGTGAAACCGACATAGCCGCTATCGGGCGGCGGATCGAACAACATGAATGACATCACGATCGCACCGATGTCCACGCGGCGATCGATCAACACTTGTAGCATCTGTTCGTAGTGGTCCGGGTGCTGGTCCAAAAAGAAGGCCGCCGCTTGAATGACATCGCTCAATCGAGCTCGGAGCCGTCCGGACAGGTCGATCAACGCGGAAGTGGATCGGAGATAATGCCGCAACACAGCATGATTTGATTCTTCCGACGCAAGTTGACCCAATTCCATACGCATCTGCAGCAGTCGGTCTTTTGCCGCGTCAACGTCCGTCTTCAAATCGACCAACAAACGGACGGTCTGGACGATGGTTTCCGGCTTCCCTTCTTCCCACCATTGCAGGGAGGCCCATTCGTCCAGTTGCGCGGCATAAGTCTCCAGTTGCTCCGTTTGGCGCGCGGAAATCGTGTCGACACGCTCGGGAACCACATCCAGAAGGGTTTGCAACGGAGAATCGGCGGCAATCGATGGGGGACCGGCCAACCATGCGACGCTCAGCAGACCAGCGAACGTGAGGAATCGAAGCATGGGTCAAACCATCCAGGAAATCACAATTAAGATGACGGCGATCACGGCCACAAATCCCAAGATCCACAACGCGGTGCGGTAGGCACTATAAAGGATGTGGCCCATCAGCTCGTGACGTGTCGCTCCGTACACCAGACTGATCGCGATCACGATCGGGACCGCATGCCAGAGAAAAAAACTCGATTCGCCGAACAACGTTGCATGGATCAAAACGTAAACCTCCAAGAACAGGAACCATCGACCGCATCGAGCCGATGCGCCAACAGTCGTACCTTAGCGTCCTCTGTACTCTACCACCGAAGACGTGGTATTCTCAAGTCCGCTTGACGATCTTCCGCGATCGGCAAGCCGAAAACAGACAGAATGGGTTGCCGTCATTACCACAATACGGCCCCTACATAAGCACTCGGCTAGGTGCTTATACTGCAAAATCGAGCCAACTGCCTGAACACCGAGAAGCATGCACCGAGATGAGGAGTGAGAAATTGGACCATTTCGCCGATCGACTGATCGCGACCATACAACGTCACAACAACCCCGTCATGGTGGGGCTTGACCCCCGTAACGAGAGTTTGCCGAGTGGCTTGCGGGTTTCTGATTCTTTGGACTTAGCGCGAATCGCCAGCGCGTATCGGCAGTTCTGCTGTGGGGTCATCGATGTGGTGGCTTCGATGGTCCCGATTGTCAAGCCGCAAGCGGCTTTTTTCGAGCAGATTGGTCCGTTGGGCATGCAGGCGTTGGCCGATGTGATCCGCTATGCTTCGGATCGGGGTTTGTTGGTTGTTTTGGATGGGAAACGCAACGATATCGGTTCGACGGCAACCGCGTATGCCCAGGGTTTTCTGGGGCCGGGGGCGGCCAGTCCTTGGGGCAGTGATGCGATGACGGTCAGCCCGTACCTGGGTGACGACAGCCTCGAGCCGTTTGTGCAGACGGCCGTCGAACGATCCTGTGGGGTCTTCGTTCTGGTAAAGACCTCGAATCCAGGCGGGAAGCGGTTGCAGGATTTGACCGTCGAAGGTCGGCCGATGTACGAGCATGTGGGCGAACTGGTGCAGCAATTGGCGCAGCGCACGCTGGGCCATGGCGGGTATGGCGCGGTGGGCAGCGTGGTGGGGGCGACGTACCCGGAACAACTGGCGGATTTGCGAGGCAAGATGCCAAACTGTTGGTTTCTGGTACCCGGTTACGGAGCGCAGGGAGCCGGGGCGGCGGACGTCGTCGGGGCGTTCGACGATCGCGGTTTGGGCGCGATGGTGAACAATTCACGCGGCATCATCTTCGCGCATGCCCGTCCGGAGTATCGCCAGCGTTTCGGCGATGCTCGATGGCAAGACGCGGTAGCAGCCGCCACGCAGGAGATGATCGAGCAATTACGAGCCGTGTTGCCCAGCGTATCCAGCTAAAACCAAAGCATATCAAGCTGTTCGGGATCCGGCCGTCCCGCTTCAAGGCCGACCGGGTCGGGTCAGAGACCCAACCTACTTTGGTCGCGGCCGGAGGCCGCGTTAGGCTTGATCCGCCCAGGCGGTCAGATCTTCCAAGCCTTTGCGATGGCAGAAATCACCGAACGATTCGCCTGCCAGGCGGTCCTGCTTGAAGTATGTCAGCAGCGGTACCAGAATGGGCACGATCTGTTCCAACGGTACCAGATCCCGGTAAATGAAATTCAGCCGATTTCCCAGCAGACGCCCCCCCACCAGCACGGTGTACCTGCCTCGCGCTTTGCCCACCAGACCCACATCGCTGTTATAGGGGCGAGCACATCCATTGGGGCATCCGGTCATCCGCACCGTAAACGGCTCGTCCTCCAGACCCAGCTTGGCCAGTTCAAGCTCCAATTGGTCGATCAGGCCCGGCAGCACGCGTTCGCTGTCGGTGATCGCCAGTCCGCAAGTCGGCCAGGCGACGCAAGCCATCGACCAGCGCCGGACGGTCGAAATTTGGTCACTTAGTTTGACGTGATGCCGCCGAAGGATCGCCTCGACTTCGTCCCGTTGCTCGGGCTGGATATCGGTCAGCAGCAGGCTTTGGTGCGCTGTCAGACGGATGCCGGGTTCCAGACGCGTGCAGAGCTCGCGCAACGCGGACTTGAGCTGCATCGAATCGTTATCCAGGATCCGGCCGTTCTCGATGTTCAGCCCGTAGAACCAGCGTCCGTCTCCCTGCTGATCCCAACCGATATGATCGTTGTGTCCCGTGACGTCTTCCGGTTCGGGATCGGCCAACGGCTGCCCATAGTATTCTTCGACTTTCGCCTTGAATCGAGGCAGTCCCCAGCGGTGGACCAGGTACTTCAAACGAGCGATCTTACGGTCCTCGCGATTGCCAAAGTCGCGTTGGACCTTGACGATCGCCGTCGCCACATCGACCACTCGATCCGGTGTGACAAACGCCATCCGCTGTCCTAACGCAGGGAACGTCTTCACTGCAGCGGGCGTCGTGCCCTGGCCGCCGCCAACCAGCACGTTGTAACCGACCAGTTGATCGTCGCGCACCACCGCCAACAGTCCGATATCGTGTGTGTAGATGTCGACACAATTGTCGAAGGTAAAGCCGATGCCGATCTTGAACTTTCGCGGCAAATAATGTTGCCCATAGATGGGCTCGACCTCGTCCGGCTTGCCGCCGCCGACCAGCGTCTTTTCGCCCGAGTCCGGGTCGCTCAACCACAGCTCGTGATAGGCCGGCGTTCGAGGCGCCAGATGATCGGCCAATTGGTCTGCCAGGGCCTGCACCTGCCGATAGAGGGGCTGAGTGTACGGCGCGGGACAGCACATGACGTTGCGGTTCACGTCGCCGCACGCGCCCAGCGTGCTCAACTGGGTCTCGTTGATCCTGCGAATCGTCTCGCGCAGCTTCGTCTTCAAGATCCCGTGTAACTGGAGCCCCTGCCGGCTGGTGATCCGTAACGTTGTGTTGCCCAGTTCGTCGGCCAAATCCAGTTGGGCCAACAACTGTTGACTGGTCAGTTTGCCGCCAGGGATCCGGGTACGGACCATAAAGCTATAGGCTTTGCCGGTCAGCCCCTGTGCTCGACGCTCCGCCCGAGTGTCCCGATCGTCCTGTTGGTAGGTGCCGTAGTGTTTCAGCACATGCGTGCTGTCTTTGGTAAAACTATCCGTATCGATTGCCAGTTCTTCGCCGAGTGTGCCGCGCAAGTAGTTGCTTTCCAACTTCACGGTCTCGACATGGCTTTTCTTTTCTTCAGACATTGCAGAAGTTCGCTCCCGGGTTTCAAAAGATTCAGCCTGCCAGTATAACGCTGCTGTCCGCGTTTCACTATGGCAGAACAAACGGGTTGAAGAATTCAGGGGGTACGAGCGTGGTTGCCACTATTCTGGACGGTAAAGCGATGGCAGGCCAGATACGGGAAGAACTGGCAGAGGAAGTAGCCAAATGGAAGACAAAGCGAGATATCACCCCCTGTTTGGCAGCCGTGTTGGTCGGAGAGCATCCGGCCAGCGAGGTCTATGTCCGCAGCAAGCGGCGTGCTTGTGAACAAGCAGGGCTGGAGAGCCAACTGCATCGTCTGTCGGCGGACTGCCGGGAAAGCGATTTGCTGGAACTGGTCGATCGCTTGAACCAAGATCCCGCCGTGCATGGAATCCTGGTCCAACTGCCTTTGCCCGCCCATCTGCACGAATCAAGGATTTTGGATGCGATCAATCCGATGAAGGATGTCGATGCCTTTCACGCTGAAAACGTGGGGCGGATCTGCCAAGGTCGGCCCAGGTTCCTGCCCTGCACACCGCACGGGATCTTGCAACTGCTGCACCGTTGTGAAATCAAGGTTTCGGGAAAACAGGCCGTGGTGATCGGCAGGAGTGATATCGTCGGCAAACCGATGGCGATGATGCTGATGAACCGAGATTCGACATTAGGCCCCGCCTGTGCCAATGCGACCGTGACGGTCTGCCACAGCCGAACGGCCGGTTTAGGGGATATTACCCGACAAGCCGACCTGCTTGTCGCAGCGATCGGTCGACCTCGCTTCGTCACTGCCGACATGGTCAAGCCCGGCGCGGTGGTGATCGATGTGGGGATCAATCGAGTCGACGATCAATTGGTGGGCGATGTCGACTTCGAACCGGTGAAGCAGGTGGCCGGTCACATCACTCCGGTGCCGGGCGGCGTCGGCCCGTTGACGGTGGCCATGCTGCTGTACAACACGCTGCTGGCAGCCAAACTGCAACACACGTCCGCTTGATGGAACACGATGATGCCCGACCCTGGCGTTTTGGGCTCACGTTCCTCGATAAGTTCCTGCTCAGGAGCTTGCTGGTAGTGCCGCCTTCAGGCGGTTTGGCGAAAACCGGCTGAAGCCGTCACTACAAACGCTCCAGAATTTCT
>SKVE01000974.1 GCA_007129635.1 Planctomycetaceae bacterium | reverse complement strand
TGGTCGATCCATTGACGCATCAAGTTCGGGTTGATCCCCGGGGTCTCGGTGACGATCACTTTGGTTCCACCGATCGTTTCCGCTCGCTCCAGCAACCCGTCGGCGGTCAGATCACCGGATTGAGCCAGTTGGCCGATCTGTCGACGCAGATCCTGAGCCTCGTTTTTCAACGCAGCCAACCGTTGCGGGACATCGAACGGCGCGACGTTCAAGGCTCGGGCCGCCTCGCGCAACGCGGCTTTGATCTGCGCCGCCTTCAGCTCCGTGTCTTGGCTCGACGGCGGGGCCTGCGTCTCATCGTCCGGCAGTGCTCCGCCACTAGCCAACAGCTTGCGCAGATCCCGGACGGCAGCGATCAGCGCGCAAGCAGCTTCGGGAACCGCCCGCAGACCCGTCCCCAGGATTCGAGCCGCCTCGGTCAGCGCCGATCGCGTCTGATCCAGGTACTCTTGAGCCCGATCGCCGGTCAGGGCGATGATCCGTCGCACGCCCGCCGCCACGGCCTCTTCGCCGACGATCTCCAGCGGTCCGACGTCGTTTGTGTTGTCCAGGTGGGTGCCGCCGCACAACTCGCGGCTAAAGCCGCCCATCGTCACCATCCGAACGGGATCCGGGTACTTTTCCCCGAACAGCATCATGGCGCCCGCCTGACGAGCTTCGGCCAGTGGTACGACCCGCCACTCGATCGGCTCGGCCGCTACGATCCTGGTATTCACGTCCCGCTCGATCGCAGCCAGTTGGTCTGTCGAAACGGGCGCCATGTTCGTGAAATCGAATCGCAACCAGTCCTGGTCCACCTTCGAGCCTTGTTGCTGGGCGTGCGAGCCCAGGTTTTTTTGCAGGGCATGATGCAGGATGTGCGTCGCGGAATGAGCGCGGCGGATGCCCTGGCGGCGCGACGCATCGACGCGAGCGGTCACCGCCGTACCGGTGCGGAGCTCGCCTTCGACCAGATGGCCATGATGCAGCAGCAGAGAGCCGTTCTTTTGTGTATCTCGGACCAGAAAGCGGAAGTCGCTGCCCACAATCTCGCCGCTGTCGCCGACCTGACCACCGGATTCCCCGTAGAAAGGTGATCGGTCCAGGATCAGGGTGATTTCCTTGTCGTGTCCTTGCTCGGCCAGATGATCGCACAACTGGCCCTGTGCCACGATGAATCTCAGTTCGACCTGGGCCTCGATCGCGTCGTAGCCCAGAAACTCGGTTTCGTGCAAAACCTTCTTGACCGCGTCGATCGGTCCGCGATCGCCCATGACGGTATGCACTACCTTGCCCGACGCCTGGCCGTGCTCCGTCATCGCTCGACGGTACCCGTCCCAATCGAACGCCAGATTATTCTCGGCCGCTAAGGTCTCGAAGACCTCGGGCGGTACCCCGTAGGTTTGGTACAGGTCGGCGGCTTCCGAGCCGTCGACGGTGGCGCGGTTGGCGGATTTCATCTCGCCGAAGATCTTCTCGATGCGAGCCAGCCCGGCGTCGATCGTGCCGAAGAAGTTCGCCTCTTCGTTGCGGATCACTTCCATCACTCGCCCGACCGTACCCTCCAGTTCGGGATAGGGTATCTTCATCGCCTGGACCACCGCCGGGACCAGTTGATACAGGAACGGGTCGCGCAAACCCATGTGGTGCCCGTCCAGCACCGCGCGGCGCAACAGGCGGCGGATCACGTATTTTTCTTTTTGCGGACCCGGGTACACGTTTTCGTGAACGGCCATCGCACCGGCTCGAATGTGGTCGGTGATCCTTCGCAGGCGGCGACCGGCATCCGACCCGAACTCGTACTGCGTCCCGCAAACTTCGGCGGCTGCCTCGACAATCGGTCGCAAGATGTCGATATGATAATTCGTCCGGACTCCCTGCAAACAAGCAGCGGCGCGTTCCAGGCCCATCCCTGTATCGATGTTCTTGCTGGGCAGCGGCCGCAGATTGTCCGGCGGATCACCCACTCGGTGGAACTGAGTGAACACCAGATTCCAGATCTCGACCGAATCTCCGAAATCATCGTGATAGAAGATCTCGCTGCACGGCCCGCACACACCGTCGGGGCCTTCGCTGGGGGCGCCGGCGGGCCAGAAGTTATCGAATTCGTCCATCCGTTCGATCCGGTCTGCCGACAGACCGACGTCGCGTTGCCAGATCTCGGCGGCCTGGTCATCATTCAGATAGACCGAGACGGTCAGACGATCCGGATCGATGCCCAACCATTGTTTGTCCGTCAGGAACTGCCAGGCCCACAGAATGGTTTCACGTTTGAAATAGTCCCCGAAGCTGAAGTTCCCCAGCATCTCGAAAAACGTGTGGTGATAGGCGGTCCGCCCCACGTTTTCGATATCGCCCGTCCGCAAGCATTTCTGGCAGGTGGTGGCCCGAGTGAATTCCAGTTTGACCTTGCCCAGGAAATGGTCCTTGAACTGGTTCATCCCGGCGGGCGTGAACAGGACCGAAGGATCCCAAGTCGGCACCAAGACATCGCTGGGCTGGCGACGGTGTCCTTTGGATTGGAAGAAGGCGAGGTATTTTTCGCGGAGTTCGTCGGTCTTCATGGCTGGTTCGGAGCATCCTGGTCTGAAACGGTCGAATATCGCAAGCGCCTATCATATCGCGGGCGATCCCATCGGTACAGCCGACTGGTCGACGGAAGGGAGGTCAGCGGGGTCGGGAGTCGTTTTCGGCCAACGATCAACCCTATGTCAAGCGGCTTGCCCGAAAACGACTCCCGACCCCCTTGCGCCGATCAGGGTGCCGGGATCGTCAGTTCGCCGGTGACCAGCCGCACTTTTACATCGCCTCCCAGCGCTTCGACCGTCTCGAAGAATTGGTTCGGCGTGGTCACCCGTTGGCCGTTGACATGGGTCAGCAGGCTTCCGGGCCGCACTCCCGCTTGCCATGCTACCGATTCCGGCTCTACCTGCGACACACCCAACGCGTTTCCAGCGCGGTCGATTTGCAGCAGTTGCTGCAATTGGGTCGGAGGCACCACCGCCGTCGCGTAATCAACGCTCATGCCTCGCCATTTCGGGTCGGGAACGATCGAGTAGGCACGATCAGCCAAAGGGATGTGCTTCTTGGACAGGTTCACCGAAGTCAGGAACAAACGGCCTCGCTGTGTCGGATCGGCGCCGCGTTGCACGGCCAGGCGCACCGTCGATCCGGCCGCCAATTTCCCGAGTTGGCACATCATGTCCAGGCTGTCGTACAGCGGCACGTCGTTCACCCGAGTGATAATATCGCCCGGTCGCAACCCGGCCTGGGCGGCGGGGGTCGCCGGAACGACTCGAGCCAGCTCGACACCCTGACGACCGCCCCGTCGCATCGCCGCGCTGAGATCCCGCGGTTCGACGCCCAGAAAACCAAACTCCGCCTTGCGGCCCGATTTCAGCGTCTCGACGGTCGCTCGAAACGACTCGTCCACCGGGATGGCGAAGCCCAGCGATTTTTCGAATCCTTCCAGCGACGCCATGGCCGTTGTCAACCCGATCATCTCGCCGCTCAGATTGATCAGCGCCCCGCCGCTGGTACCCATGTTCAGCTTGGCGTCGGTTTGAATCAGACCGCCGTAGTGATACAGCCGTTCGCGAGGCGACGCACCGCTCGCCGTGTCGTCGCGGGGGATCCTGCGGCCCAGATTCGAGATGATGCCCCAACTCGCAGAAACCTCGCCGTCCCGAGCGATGTTGTAGGGATTTCCCAGCGAGATAACGAACTGGCCTTTGCGCAATCTGTCTGCATCCCCGAAGGTGATCGGTTCCAGGTCGTCGGCGTCCACCTTGATGACGGCCAGATCCGTCCAAGGGTCTCCTGCCTGGACCTGGTTGACCGTCAGGACTTGGACCGCTTCCAGCGGACGGCGGCCCGCCATCACCACGTATCGATTTTTGTCGGGATCGCCCAGGACATGGAAGTTGGTCAGGATATAGCCGCCGCGATCGATGACCACGCCCGCCGCGAATTCATCCGGTACCTGCACACGGTCGGCCAGATCGGGCATCGGCCCAATGGCGCCGCCTGGCCAGCCCTGCACGGTCCAATCGTCCAGTCCGGGTCGAGCGGGGTCGTCGGTCCGAAAACGGGCAATGGCTACCACGCTGCGTTCGGTCGCCGCGATGGCATTGACCACCGCCCGTTCCAGGGCCATTGCGGCATCCACAGCCGGTGATTCGTCACCGCACACCCGTTGGATGGGAAGCAGGACGAAGCACGCCAATAGCATCGCCCAGAATCTGTGTTGGTGACCGTTTCGAATCGTCATGATCATCCCTCGCATCGGAAAACGGATTGGTAATCCGTCCTACCTTTTATGCGACTACGGGCTTTGCTCATCAGCCGCAGCCTTGTCTTCTTCCTCCGGCGCGGCGACCCCGAATCCGCCGGCGGCCAGCACTTTTTCTCGGATCTCTCTGGCGACGTCCGGGTTTTCGATCAAGAACGTCCGCGCCTTCTCTTTGCCCTGCCCCAGATAGGCCTCGTCGTACTTGAACCAGGCACCGCTGCGGGAGACGACTTTCTGGGTCACGCCTAGATCCAGCAGGTCCCCTTCGAAGCTGATGCCGTTGGTGTGCATCATATCGAATTCGGCCACGCGGAAAGGCGGTGCGACCTTGTTCTTAACCACCTTGGCTCGGACCCGTTGCCCGACGACTTCTTCCCCCTCCTTCAATTGGCCGATGCGTCGCACATCGATCCGGCACGAGCAATAGAACTTCAACGCGCGGCCACCCGGTGTGGTTTCCGGACTGCCGAACATCACGCCGATCTTCTCGCGGATCTGGTTGATGAAGATCACGGCCGTCTTGCTCTTGGCGATCGCCCCGGTCAGTTTTCGCATCGATTGGCTCATCAGCCGCGCCTGCAAGCCCACGTGGGAATCACCGATTTCGCCCTGCAATTCCTGTTTGGGGATCAAGGCAGCCACCGAATCGATGATGATCAGATCCACCGCGTTCGACTTGACCAGCATCTCCGTGATCTGCATCGCTTCCTCGCCGCTACTGGGCTGGCTGACCAGCATGGAATCCAATTCGACGCCCAGCTTCTTGGCCCACGTCGGATCAAAGGCATGCTCGGCATCGATAATGGCTGCCACGCCGTCTTTCTTCTGAGCTTCGGCGGCACAATGCA
>SKVE01000767.1 GCA_007129635.1 Planctomycetaceae bacterium | reverse complement strand
GGGTGCGTCGAGCCGATTCGCGGGCCGATTGCACCGCAGGCAATAGCAGGGCGACCAACACGCCGATGATCGTGATGGCAACCAAAGACTCAATCAACGTGTAGCCGCGTTTTTTTATCAGCATAAAGACATCCTCCCAGCAGCCAGGATGTTGAGGTTGTGCCGACGGCGACCGGGAACTCTACTAATTTACCGCAATGCAGCACAACGGGCAAGTATCTGGTCAACGAACATCCGCATTTGGGGGGGTGGTTCGCAGGCCTCCGTTGATCGGGATCGTCTGGCCGGTAATGAAGCTGGCTGCGGGCGAAGCAAGGAATCGGGCCGTGCGCGCGACATCCTCGGGGGTGCCCCAGCGTTGCAGGAGCGATTCGCTCGCTGCGCGGCGTTGCCAGTACTCGGATGCCTCGTGGCCCCAGGCGGTACGGATCCAACCGGGCGCCAGGCAGTTCACGCGAACATGGGGGGCCAGCGATCGGGCCAGGCTGCGGCTGAATGCCATAACGGCCCCCTTGATGGCCGCAAACATTTCACCGCTGTCGCCGGCCATCCCGAACTCGGCCTGATCCCATCCCATGTTCAGGATCACATCCGGTTCGCCACCCGGTTTCGCTTCTTGGCGGGCCGTCATCCGTTGCCCGATCGATCGAGCCAGTTGGATGGCGGCATGCACGTCAACGTGCCACAGCAGTTCCAGCTTCTGCGAAAAGGACCAACCGGCCACTTGGCCAGTCAGCACATCGGCCCCAGCGTTATTGATCCACAATTGAACGCCATCTCGCCAGTTCCAGGCTTGATCGACCAGCGCGTGGTGCGTCGTCGGATCGGCCAGGTCGGCCAAGATGACCGTTGACTGGCCGCCTTGGGCTTTGATCTGCTCGGCGACTTGTTCCGCCGCGTCGGTGCGTTTACGGCCATGGATCACCACAGCGGCCCCGGCCGCGGCCAATTCCAGCGCGATGGCACGCCCGATCCCTGACGACGACCCGGTGACCACAGCGGTCTTACCATCCAGTTCGCGGGACAAAGTTGATTTCCTGTGCAATCGGGAAGTGAAGGGTTACCAGGGCGTGAGACCGCCGTTGATACATTGGGTCTGCCCCCTCACCCTGCCCTCTCCCACGAGGGGCGAGGGGAAATTGGACAGTTATTTCTCGAACGGTGCTAACGAACGACGTTTCTCTGTCAAAGCAGCCCATAGTTCTGCAACGTATTGCGCAGCCGAGCTTCGCCGGCCTGATCCAAGGGTGTCATCGGCAGACGCAGTTCGCCCGTATCCCGGCCCAGCAACTTCATGGCGGCTTTGATCGGAATCGGATTGGTTGCCAGCCCCAGCATGTCTCGGCACAGCAGGAACAACTTATGATGCCAGCGGCAGGCCGCGTCGATATCGCCCGACTGGAAGCAGCGGACCATCTGGATCATGTCCTGGGGGACGATGTTGCCCACGACGGAGATGACCCCCTCGCCACCGATCGACATCAGCGGCAAGGTCAGGCTGTCATCGCCGCTGAGCAAGGTCAGACGGCTGCCGACCAGGACCTGCGAGGCCTGGTCCAGAGAACCCGTCGCCTCTTTGACCAGGGTGACATTCGCCAATTCGCCCAAGCGGCAGATCGTATCCGGCTCGATGTTCTTGGCGGTCCGACCAGGGATATTGTAGATGCACAAAGGAAAACGGACCGACTCGGAGATCCGCAAATAGTGTTGGTAAAAGCCTTCCTGAGTCGGCTTGTTGTAGTACGGGGCGACCAGCAGAGCCGCATCGGCGCCCGCACGCTCTGCCCAGGTCGTCAAGCGGATCGCCTCGGCCGTGCTGTTCGACCCGGTCCCCGCCATCACCTTGATGCGGCCAGCCGCATGCTGCACGACCTCGGCGATCACCCGTTCATGCTCTTCGTGAGACAGCGTTGGCGATTCCCCCGTCGTGCCGACCGGACAGATGCAGGTCGTGCCGGCAGCCACTTGGAAATCCACCTGAGCGCGAAGCGTTTCGTAATCGACCTGACCGTCGCGGATGGGCGTGACGATCGCGACCGATAACCCAGCGAATTCGGAACCTTTTCTGTCCATCGTTTGGCCTGTCAGGAGGTGAGTGAAAACCGTGTTGAACCGTCTTGCAGCCCGACTATCATAACGGCTCGTTCACCAATCACCAAGCATGGTCGATCGATGTCCCAAGCGGGAAAAAAACCACGCATCTGCCATCGGTGGAGTACCGCACGACGCCCCCCAAGGGGATGTGTATGCGTACTTGTTTTGTGTTTCACGGCAATCATTCGGGGTTGATCACTGGGCCGCGATGGGAATCGCAAAATCGCCTCGAGGGTCGCGCCACACACTATGGATGTGGCTGGCCGGGTTGCCTGCCGAATCCGGCTGGACATTGACGAATTCGATCTGGAATGTGGGGCCTTGGATCAGATAGTAGTGTCCGATCCCCGGACGATCCGCGCCGGCCCAGGCGAAATAAACACGGTCATAACCGGCCTGTTCTATGGCCGCCAAGCGTTGGGCACAAACGTCTTCGGGCAGATTGCCAGCATAGACTTGGATCAGCCGTTGAAGCATGGTCTGCTGAGCTTCATCCATGCGCGAATACGCCAGGCCGGTCGCTTCGTATTTTGGCGGTTCGGCTTCCCCCGCAGCGCGGATATCGCGAGGTGCCCGGTCCGCGACGATCGCCTCGGAACGCTGCTCCGGACTTAACGCCCGGATCAGTTCGAAGCCGATCAGTTCCTCCTGGTCCAGCACGCGAGTGCCTCGGGGAGGCATTCCGGGGAATTCGTCCTTCACCACGCTGGGGTTGGCGGCCAGGAAGGTCGGCGAGCTGGCGATGACCTGGTTCTCCTGAACGACGAAGTTCAAGGATAGATGGTGGCCTTCGATGCTCAATCCCCACCGGCCCGCCTCGTCCGGCTCCCCAAAGACGGTGTAATAGTAGCGTTGCGGATCGCGAATCGCGCCACCGCCGCGAGTCTTCTGCAGTTCGTGCAAGATGCTTTCCAGTTCCATGATGGTCCGCGCCTTGTCGTAGCCTACCTGGCTTAACGTGGTTTTCAGCAACTCGAAGGCGGCTTTGCGTTGCGCTTGGTTCATGTCCCTGATCTGCAAGCCTTTGCGCTGGTCCTTCGGGATGAAATGCCAGCCGACTCGCTGCGGCGTGTCGTATTCCATCAGCGAAATGGCCCTTTGTTCCTCGGTCAAAGTCGCCAGATAGGCTTTCGCGGCCTGCGTCATATTCGCTCCCGTCGAGAGGCTTCGCAAATAGACGGCACCGGCGGTCACCATCAACACCATCAACGCGGCGAAAACGGGGTAGGCTCGCCTGTTCATCGTGAGATCTCCTTGAGGGGGATGGATGCGACCCGATCAAGATGACTGGGCTGATCATGTTGTATAATCGACAGCTTATCTTTATTCCAGAGTGCTGCCGAAAAAAATCGACCGGTCGCGAGACCGCTGCGGCGACCATGGGCCGGAGGCAAGCCGGTTGAAAATTGGGGGTTGGCCGGTTAATCTGCCGACTATGGACAAAGACTGGAAATCGCTGTACCCGTTCCGATCGCACCATTTGAAACTGGATGCGGGACGTTATCACTACTTGGACGAGGGCGCCGGGCCGGTGCTGCTGATGGTGCACGGCAATCCGACCTGGTCGTTTTACTGGCGCAACCTGGCATTGGCATTTCGCGACCGGTTTCGCGTCGTCGTACCCGACCATATCGGCTGTGGTTTGAGCGACAAACCGCAGCGGTATCCTTACCGGCTGGCTCAGCACATCGATAACTTGGTCCAGTTGATCGAACGTTTGGATCTGCGATCGATCACGCTGTTGGTTCACGATTGGGGTGGCGCGATCGGTTTGGGGGCTGCGTTGCGAGTCCCGGATCGAGTTTCGCGCTTGGTGTTGTTCAACACGGGCGCCTTTCCGCCACCGTACATCCCTTTTCGAATACGCCTGTGCCGAACGCCCGTCCTGGGCAGTCTCGCGGTCCGTGGCTTGAATTTGTTTGCTCGAGCCGCTTTGACGATGGCCGTGACCGATCGTCGCCGCATGACAACGCCGGTGCGGGCCGGACTGCTGGCTCCCTACGACAGTTGGGCGAACCGCATCGCCATTCAGCGTTTTGTCGCCGACATCCCTAAGACCGCTGGTCATCCCACGTGGCAGACCCTGCAGGCCATCGAGCAGGGCTTGCCCGCGCTGGCCGACCGACCGACCATGATGATCTGGGGCATGCGTGACTGGTGCTTCACGCCCGTTTGCCTGGATCGACTGTTGGAATCGTTTCCCGACGCCCGCGTCCACCGTTTGGAACAGGCCGGTCATTACGTCATCGAGGATGCTCACGAGCGCATCGTCCCGTTGGTCGATTCCTTCCTGGCAGATCATCCGCTGCGGGATGGTCAGCGAGGCACCTGATGTTTACCGAACCGACGGCCGATCCGGGGAATGCCCAGCAGGACCATGGCCTGCGTTGGTCGGTGGGGCAATGCGCGACTCTGGCTTGCCTGTTGGAAGTCACCGCGCCCAAGCCGGGCAATGTCCATCGGGGCTGTGATTTCGAGGACATGACCTTGGTCGATTTCGTAGTCAGTGCGACGGCGATCGGGCCCGTCATGCAGGCGGCTTGCGATCAGGGCGTCGGTAGGACGGTGCTGCGAGCCATCCAAGCGACGCGACAGCGGGTGTCGGTCAACACGAACCTGGGCAGCGTGCTGTTGTTGTCGCCGCTGGCCTGTGTGCCCGCCGATCAGCCTTTGGAATCGGGCGTATCGCAGGTGCTTGCACGGCTGACCACCGAAGATGCTCGACAGGTGTACGAGGCGATCTCTCTGGCGCAACCCGGCGGCCTGGGTGAATCCGAGCAAATGGACGTCGCCGGCCCTGCCCCTAACGCTCTGATGGCAGCCATGCAACTGGCCGCCGACCGCGACCTGGTGGCTCGCCAATACGTCCAAGGGTTCGAACAGGTGTTCCAATTCGCGGTGCCGTCGTTGGTCCAGGCGACGGAGGCCGGTTGGTGCTTGACCGATGCGATCATCCACACGCAGATGCGATTGATGCGTGATTATCCGGACAGTCTGATCGCTCGCAAATGCGGCCTGGACGTCGCGCGGCGGT
>SKVE01000944.1 GCA_007129635.1 Planctomycetaceae bacterium | reverse complement strand
CTTCGCTGGTGTAAAGCGTCTCGAACGGGACGTACCACAACAGACCGTCCGGCACGATGACGACCTCGCGATACCGGTTCCACACCTCCGGGTCACGGATGTTCGTCAGCCTGGCCAGCAAGCGAGCCGAGTCCTGTTGCCAGTTGGTGTCCTTGAAGTCCGACAACTCCAATACCTTTTTGCGATCGCTGACGGCGATGCCGCGCAGCAGCGAGGTGACCTGTTTGGGAAGATCGCCGGGGGATTCCAACTGCCAACTGGCGATGCGTTCCTTGTCCACCGCGAACACGGTGATGCTGCGACTGCCGACGACGTAAGTTAAGATCAGTTGATCGCCCGGCATGCCTGCTTGGATCTGCTTCAAATCCATCAAAGGTGGAAAAACCATTTCGGCCGGTTCGCGACGCAACGCGATGTTGCTGAGTATCATTTCCTGGCGATCGCTCAACTTGCTGAACTGGGTGAACAGCGATTGTTGCTGCTGTTTTTGTGAAGCGTCTTCAGCCTGTAAGGGCAGGGCTCGCAACTGCTGACGGATCTCGGCGGCTTGCGTCGCCAGCTTGGCATATTCCGGATAACGAACTAGCAGATCCTGGCGTTGCAACACAGCCGCCTGGCTCAAGACATCCTCAGGCGCCTCCATGATCCAACGTAATGCCAATAACCGCCCGCCCAGCGGCAACGTGCTATGGAATCGATGGCGACGCATGCGATCCGCGACTTCGATGGCTTTGGCGTCATCCCGCAACACCAATGCCAGTTCAAACCAACGTTGAAGCTGAGCGCGATGCGCCCCGTTGATGTACACCAGCGTTTCGATGGGGTCCGTCGACCAATCGGCAGCCGTTGGCTCCCGGAGCAGTTCGCTGTACAGGCCTTCGGCGATCCGCTGGCTGATCGCACCGCCGGCAAAGAATCGATCGGCCAACGCGAGCTGCAACCGCCATCGAGAACTTTGGCGGAAGAAGGTCATCGCCGTGGTCAATGACTTGTTCCCCGACGCCAGATTACCCTGGTGAAAATCGAGCAGAGCGGAGAGGTAATGGAATCGGCCGCCGATGCGGCTGTTCCGCATGTCGCGATTGCCGATCGCCTGACGGGCCTGGTTCAATGCGGTCGCAGCTTGCGCTGCATCACCGCCGCCGAGCGCACTTTCGGCGACCGACAACAATAATTTGGCCTGAGTCGCTCGGGAATGGCGTTGCGCCCAAGCGGCGCCGGGGACCAGCGGAGTATGTAGACCGGGATTCCCCGCGATCAAGTGAGTCAACATCCCTCCGTAAAAAGCTTCGGCCAGCAGGTCGTATTGGTCGAAGGCTGCCGCTGTGTACGTCGCCTCGGAATAGTACTCCGCCGCTGTCTTGTGCTGGCCTTGCGCGAATGCCAGGTTGCCCAGTTCCAACAACGCCAACGCCGTCAACTCATGATCGAACTGGCCCCCAACCACCAGGGATCGATTCAGCTCGGTTGCCGCCTGTTCCCATTTGCCTGCGGATTGATAGGCCAGCCCTAACAGGCAACTGATCCAGGCCTGAGACCAATGGTTCGGCAACGTTGGCCGCGACCCTAGCGCCGAGAGCAACTGGCCCGTCAACGGATCATGGCGACACACTGGCCCCATCAGCTCCGACCGACGCCGAATCGCGACCGCCGTGCTACGGACGATCTCCTTGACGTTTAAAGGTAGAATCTCGGGACTCGCAAAGACCCCCCCGCTCTGGATCGCCTGCATGTTCTCGGCCGTCGTCTGCCCCTGAAAAGTCCCCATCCGGTCCGGGATCCTGCCGATCGCCGTAGGACGCCGGCTTTTACCCCACGTTATGGTAGTGCGAACCCCCGATGCCGATGGCTCGACAGCCGCAGGAAACTCGACGCGCAGCATCCAGTTGTTGTGGATCACGGCCAATTTGATCGCCGCTTCGTAGTTTTCGAGCGCCTTCGCAAAGTCTCCCAGATGATAATGGCACTCGCCGATCATCGTGTAATAGGAAATCGAATCGACCCATCGACCCTCGGTGCTCCTCATTCCGCTTCGAAGTGACGCCTCGAAGATTCGCAACGCGTCACGGTACTCGCCCGCATGGAATGCAGGAAAGCCACGATAGTAGTCCATATGAGGGTAGACAATCGGCTGCTGGCCGACCGCTTGAGTCTGTCCAGCGAGCAATACAAGGACCAAGGCGATCCCTTTGCGTACGGTTGCCATCAGAGAATTCCTCCATGCCATTGCATGGCGTAGCGTCACTGGGGGCGGAGGGATACCGCTACCAACTGCCCCAAAAACATTCGAACATCACCCTCCTTCATGATAGCGGATGCTTTAAGAAATCGGGAATGATTGCCAAGTTTTTTGCGGTTTCCTGAAAGTGTCCGAAGAAGCTGACCGATATACAGTCTGACGACGATAACGATTAGTCGGAAAGTTGGGAGTTTAATGAAAATGAAGGCGATGACGACCAAAGCATGGCTGAGATGGACATTTTGCGGAATTGGACTGATCGCCAGCTTGGGTGCGATGGGTTGCCAGACCACCACTGGTGGTCAGACACTTCCCAGCCCGTACTACATCCACGATGATGTCCAGTACTTCCCGCCGGGACCGGAGTTCAAGCTGTCGCGAGAAGCCGCAGCGATGCGAGCCCACCAGGCCGAACGCGAGCTGCAACAGTTGTCTCCGTAGGCGAACAATCCACTCGATCGTCCTCATCCAAGCTCCCTTCCTGAGGTGGTGGGAGCTGGTCGGGGACATTTTGTTCGCCCGTGGATGCTTGCACCCCCTCCCTCTGCTCAGGAACACGATGGAACGTACACTGGTTCTTCTGAAGCCCGATTGCCTGCAACGGCGTCTCGTTGGACGCATGATCAGCCGGTTCGAAGAAAAAGGGCTGCATCTGATCGCCCTGAAAATGCTTCGAGTCACCCCTGATTTGGCGAAACAGCATTATGCAGAACATGTTGAAAAGGCCTTTTACCCAGGTTTAGAGGCCTTTATCACCAGCGCGCCGGTGATCGCCATCGTGGTCGAAGGACTCGAGGCGATCCGAATCGTGAGAGACATGTTGGGCGCAACCAGCGGTCTGAAAGCCACGCCCGGCACCATTCGCGGCGACTTCAGCAGCAGTCGGCAAATGAACTTGGTTCACGCCTCGGACGGGGCAGACGCCGCCGCTCGTGAAATCCAACTCTACTTTCAGCCTGACGAGATCTGCTCGTACTCACTGGCCTTGACTCCTTGGTCGAGAGCTGCCGACGAATGACGCACCTCTGTAGTGCGTATTCCCATCCAAATGAGGTGCTATCGCACCTTCGCCTCTATGTTTTAGGCGAACGCCGGAGATTTCAATCGTTACCGGCGGGGTGCACTCCTTGTGAAAGCCGACTCTTCCGGTTAAGTTAATCCTTATCCATCTGGCGCGGGCAGCCCGCTCGCGTCTTCTCTTGCATGGTAGCCTGACGGAAAGTACGGACCGTCATCGGGTGCTGGTATCCGAGTTCGTTGATTCGAGGCGGATATGAGCTGGATGAACCGTTCTTTTGGCAGGTTTTTTCAACCCCACTGTTGTCCCAAAGGAGTAGAAACAAGATGAGTGAAACATCAGCCCCCAAATCTGGGTATCAAGGTCAACGATTGGCTCCGCAGGCCAATTTTGCTGGCCAGGCGCACTGTCCGTCCTTGGAGCAGTACGAAGCGATGTATCGCCGGTCGATCGAGGATCCCGACGGTTTTTGGTCTGAAATCGCGGATTCCTTTGAATGGAACCAGAAGTGGGATAAGGTAAGTGAATTCAGCTTCGAGCATCCCGTTTCGATCAAGTGGTTCTTAGGCGGCAAGACGAATTTGTCGGTGAACTGCCTGGATCGTCATTTGGAAAAACGGGGTGATCAGACGGCGTTGATCTGGGAAGGCAACGAGCCTGGCGAGCAGAGTACGTTGACATACAAGGAGCTGCACGAACAGGTTTGCAAGTTTGCCAATGTGCTGAAATCTTTGGGCGTGACCAAGGGCGACCGGGTGTGCCTGTATCTGCAGATGATCCCCGAGTTACCGGTGGTGATGTTGGCATGTGCTCGCATCGGCGCGATCCATTCCGTGGTCTTCGGTGCGTTCAGCGAGGATTCGCTTCGCGATCGGATTCAGGATTCCGAGTGCAAGCTGTTGGTGACTCAGGACACGGCGTTACGTGGCAAGAAGAACGACATTCCGATGAAAGCCAAGTCGGACAAGGCGGTCAACCAGTGCCCCAGCATCGAGCATGTTGTGGTGGTGAAGCGTACGGGCGTCGAGGTGCCCATGGAGAGC
The DNA here is from genome assembly GCA_007129635.1 of Planctomycetaceae bacterium. Taxonomy (GTDB): domain Bacteria; phylum Planctomycetota; class Planctomycetia; order Pirellulales; family Pirellulaceae; genus SKKK01. Next base: position 835 of record SKVE01000944.1, on the reverse strand, counting down.
GGTCGCGACGTTTGGTGGCACGAGGCCATGGAATCCGCATCGCCCGACTGCCCGCCCGAGTGGTTGGATGCGGAAGATCCCCTGTTTATCCTCTACACGTCGGGTTCGACCGGCAAGCCGAAGGGTGTGTTGCACACGACCGGCGGCTACATGGTTTATGCGGCCACGACCTTCAAGTACATCTTTGATTATCAAGAAGGTGACACTTGGTGGTGCACGGCCGACATCGGTTGGATCACGGGCCACACGTACATTGTCTACGGGCCGCTGTGCAATGGAGCGACCAGCGTGATGTTCGAGGGCGTTCCGACGTACCCGGACGCGGGCCGTTTCTGGGATGTGGTCGACAAGCACAAGGTGACGCAATTCTACACGGCGCCGACCGCGATCCGGGCGTTGATGCGCGAAGGCGAGGAGCACATCAACAAGCGGGATCTGTCGAGTCTGAAGCTGCTGGGTTCGGTCGGCGAACCGATCAACCCCGAAGTGTGGCTTTGGTACCGGCGGCACATCGGCAACGAACGTTGCCCGGTGATGGACACTTGGTGGCAGACCGAGACGGGCGGCATCCTGATCACGCCTCTGCCCGGCGCTCATACGTTGAAGCCCGGTAGTGCCAGCCGGCCTTTCTTTGGCGTCGAGCCGGTGATCGTCGACGACCAGGGCAATCCGGTGCCGCAGGGCACCAGTGGTAAGCTCTGTATTACCAAGGCCTGGCCTGGCATCATGCGGACCATGTACGGCGACCACGATCGCTTCGAGCAGACCTACTTCAGCGCTTTCAAGGGCCTCTATTTCTCCGGCGACGGTTGCCGCGTGGACGAAGACGGCGATT
>SKVE01000573.1 GCA_007129635.1 Planctomycetaceae bacterium | reverse complement strand
GGCGTTTCCCAGCGCGACACAGAACGAGATCGAGGAGCAGGACGCGCGGAATCTGGTCAACAACGGCTGTGTCTGCGTTTCCGAGGGCGCCAACATGCCCACGGTTCCCGCAGGCGTCGACGTGTTCCTGGAAGCCAAGATCCTGTACGGTCCGGGCAAAGCAGCCAACGCTGGCGGCGTGGCAACATCCGGCCTGGAAATGAGTCAGAATGCCGGGTTGACTTCGTGGACGCGCGAAGTGGTGGACGAAAAGCTGCAGGAGATCATGCGGGCGATCCATGCGAACTGTGTCCAGTACGGCGACCAAGGCACCTTTGTGAATTACGTGCGATGCGCCAATATGGCTGGGTTCGTCAAGGTGGCGGACGCCATGCTGGCTCAAGGCATTATCTAGCTCACGGAGCGTAGGCGATGGCCATGGATTCTCAAGTCGGCACGGGGTTGCCGGATCTGGACCGGTTGCTGCGAGGTTTGATTCCGGGCGACAATCTGGTCTGGCAGTTCGACAACATCGAGGACTTGGCGCCCTTCGTTCCCCCGTATTGCCAACGGGGGTTGGACGAGGGGCGCAACGTGGTCTACTTCCGCTTCGCAGATCATGCACCGCTGGTTCCGCCGTCGCTGCCGGTCCGCGTCTGCGAGTTTCGGCCGGATCAGGGGTTCGAGCAGTTCATCATGGCGGTGCACCAGGTGCTGCACGAATCGGGCAGCTTTGCCTACTTCGTTTTCGATTCGCTGACCAAGTTGGCCGAGACCTGGTACAGCGATCGTATGCTGGGCAATTTCTTCCGCCTGACCTGCCCCTACGTCTACGATATCGAATCGCTGGCCTATTTTCCGATCCAGCGAGGCCGCCATTCGTTCCATGCCCTGACTCCGATTACCGACACGGCTCAGGTGGTGCTGGATGTGCATCGGCATCGGGATCAGATCTACTTGTATCCGAACAAGGTCGAGCATCGTTATTCGCCGACCATGTTCATGCTGCATGCTTGGGAACCCGACGGTTTTTCGCCGGTGACGGAGAGTTCCACGACCGCCGAGATCCTGACGTCCATGCCCTGGTCCGGCTCGGATTTCGAGCGGTTACGCGAAGGGATCTGGAACCGCAGTCTTTCGCAAGCGGCCGAGACGTGGGACGCCGTCAAACAAGGAAAACGATCGACCGACGAGGCTCGCACCGCGCTGCAGACGGTGCTGCGGATGATGGTCTCGCACGATCCGCGCATGCTGGATCTGGCGGAGAAGTACCTGACGCTGGAGGATGTGCTGTGCATCGGGAAACGGGTGGTGGGCACGGGATTGATCGGCGGCAAAGCGATCGGGATGCTGCTGGCCCGTGCCATGCTGAAGAAAGCCGATGATCGCTGGGCAAACCTTCTGGAGCCCCACGATTCGTTCCATATCGGTTCCGACGTGTTTTACTCGTTCCTGGTCGAAAACGGCTGCTGGTGGATGCGGCAGAAACAGCGCGATGCCGCCACCTTCCTGGACGGGCTGCAAGAGGTCCGCCGCCGGATCATCATGGGACCGTTTCCCAAATACATCGAAGACGAATTCGCGGAGATGCTGGCCTACTTCGGGCAATCGCCGATCATCGTCCGCTCCAGCAGCTTGTTGGAGGACAACTACGGGAATGCGTTCTCGGGAAAATACGAAAGCGTGTTCTGTGCGAATCAGGGGTCGCACCAGAAGCGATTGGCCGATTTCCTGGCCGCCGTGCGAACGATCTACGCCAGCACGATGAGCGAAAAAGCGCTCCGCTACCGCGCCCAACGCGGCTTGCTGGAGCAGGATGAACAGATGTCGCTGCTGGTCCAGCGAGTCTCCGGTTCGCGCTACGGCCATTCGTTTTTTCCTCATGTCGCCGGCGTGGCCTATTCGCGCAACCCGTATGTATGGAGCCAATACATCGATCCCGAAGCCGGGATGTTGCGGCTGGTGTTCGGGCTGGGCACACGCGCGGTGGATCGAGCCGATGATGACTACACGCGAATCGTGGCGCTCAATGCGCCCGAGCGGCGTCCCGAAACGGGTTTCGAACAGGTCCGGCAGCATTCGCAACGCAAGGTCGATGTGATCGACCTGGAGGCCAATCAGTTGACCGCAAGCCAGTTCGTCGACCTGGTTTCCCAGTGTCAGGATTTGCCGCTCTATCTGTTCGCCTCGCCGGACGAATAACTGGCACGACGCCCCGAAGCTCGGGGACTGGCCCCACAGGCCACGTCGGTCCTGACGTTCGATGAACTGTTGACCGAAACACCGTTCGCCCCAGACATGCGGCAGATGATGAGCATCCTGCAAGCGTCGTATGGATGCCCGGTGGATGTCGAATTCACGGCCAACGCGTTCCCCAAAGCCGGGTACCGTATCAATCTGGTCCAATGCCGCCCGTTGCCCATCCTGGCCGACGCTACACTGTCGGAGATGGCCAGTCACATTCCCGAGCAGGATCGGGTGCTGCAAGCCAGTTCGGCCATCATCGGCCGCAGCCGGTCGGTGAGCATCGATCGGGTCGTGTACATCGTGCCGTCTTTGTACGGCCAGTTGCCGATGGGCGACCGCTACGCGCTGGCTCGAATGATCGGCCGCGTCATGCATCCGAAGGAATCGCCGGCACCGGAAACGGTCATGCTGATCGGTCCGGGCCGCTGGGGCACGCAATCTCCGTCGTTGGGGATCCCCGTCAGCTTTCACGAGATCGATCGCGCGTCGGTGCTGTGCGAGGTGGTGGCGATGCGGGAAGACCTGGTGCCCGATGTATCGCTGGGGACGCACTTCTTCAACGATCTGGTCGAGATGGATATCTTGTACGTGGCGGTGTTTCCCAGTCGCCCGCAAGACGATTGCAATTTCGAGTTCTTCGAATCCTGCCCGAATCGATTGACCGAGTTGATTCCGGAAGCTGAACCCTGGGCGTCTGTCCTGCGAGTGATCGATATCCCGTGGTCGCAGAATGATTCACGGCGTCTGGAGCTGCATGCCGACACCCACCGCCAAAATCTCCTGTGCTACACAACCGACCAGACGTAACCCATCCTGGCAGCCCATGGATCGATACTTGATGGGATGGCCGGCTTTACTGTCACGCGTCGAGCATTGCTTCCGGTAGGGCACCAAGCGTAGTTGCGTGGCATGGCGGATCGGGATCCCTCCGCGATTGAGCCATCGTGAAATCTAATTTGAGAACTGAAAAAAACAATTTGTCTGCGTTGCAAAAAAAGATTGCAGCGATCATATTATTCAGAAGGTAACGGTTGCAGTGGCCGGTTCGACAATTATCTTCCTTGACCGGGCGAGTGTTTTCGCGTCTTTGTCCAATCCCTCTTGGTTTCCTTAACAGAATCGATTGACGGGAAGGTTGATCTATGCGTGCCCATTCTCTGACGACGGATGTGTCGAAGGGTTTTCGGGGTGGCCAAAGACTCCGCCAAGCTCGGAACAAGAGCACACCTCGTCGGCAACGCCGGCTGTTGGTCGAGCCTTTGGAAGACCGGCGGGTCCTGGCATTTTCGCTGCCGGGGTTGGGCGAATTCCCGGCGGATGATTCCGGAACGGTTGCCTCGCTGGTCGAGCGTGCGGAGGCCGGCGAGCCGTTGCGATTGATCGTCGAGGTCCAGGAATCGGCGCTCCAGACGGTCGCTGCGCAAATGAGCGAGCAGGGCGCGACGATCCTGCATCAGTACGAGCGGTTCCCGCTGGTTCTGATGGAGGCCGACGCAGCCGCTTTGCACGCGCTGCTGGGATCGCCATTGGTGGTGTCTTTGGGGGAGGACCAGCTCCGAGCGCCGGCGTTGGACAACAGTCTGCCGGTGATCAACTCGCCCCAGGTCCATGATCTTGGCTTGAATGGCAGCGGAGTCGCCGTGGCGATTCTGGACACGGGCATCGACCGGAATCACCCGTTCTTTGCGGGGCGGGTCGTCGCGGAAGCCTGTTATTCCAATGCTGCCGGGGATGGTGGCGGAATAACCCTCTGTCCCAGCGGCGGCACTTCGGAAATCGGAGTTGGCGCAGCCAACAGCAGCACCAGTGCCTGTGTCAGTGGCAGCACCAACCTCTGCACTCACGGACCTCACGTGGCGGGGATCGCCGCCGGGGACGGCACTGGGGTGAGTGGTGCGCCCAACGCCGGTGTGGCGCCCGGCGCCGACATCATCGCCATCCAGGTGTTTACCCGGTTCAACACCGAGACCACCTGCGGCGTGGGCGACGCGCCATGCCTGCGGAGCTATGTGTCCGACCAGATCAAAGGACTGGAACGCGTGCTCGCACTCAGCGGAAGTTATGACATAGCGACCGCGAACATGAGTCTCGGCGGCGGCAGCTACAGTGCTTACTGCGACACCAGCCAATCAGCCACAAAAACGGCCATCGACAACCTGCGTGCCGCGAACATCGCCACGGTAATCGCTTCGGGGAACAGCGGTTCTGCAACCAGGATCAGTACACCTGCCTGCATCTCGACCGCCATCGCCGTCGGCAGCACGAACAACTCGGATGGCATCTCCAGTTTCAGTAATCGCGGCCCGTTGCTCGATCTCTTTGCACCCGGGCACAGTATCCGCTCCGCTGTAGCCAACAACGGTTACGGTTATAAGGGTGGAACCTCAATGGCTGCTCCGCACGTGGCCGGGGCCTGGGCGGTACTGCGCCAGGCCAATCCGGCCCTCTCGGTCTCCGAAACGCTAACGCTGCTGCAGGAGACTGGCAAGCCGATCACGTACACCAGCGGCGACGAACAGGTGACAACCCCACGGATCGATCTGCTAGCGGCGGTCGAGTCCGAACTGGCCGACGTGAATCACTTTCATTGGGAAACGGTGTCGAATCAGGTTTCCGGCGTTCCCTTCTCAGTCACGATCACAGCACAGAACAGCGTCGGCGAGACCGTGACCGACTTCACCGGCACGGCTCAACTGAGCGGTTGGGCGGGCGCCGCGACGCCCGTCTCGGTACCGATCATGCCCTCGGTTATCGGCAACTTTGTCGATGGCATCTGGACGGGGGAGGTAACGATCAACCTGCCGGCCGACGACATGTATCTGCGCGCCAGCTTGGACGACGGCCCAGCCGGCCAGAGCAACCCGTTTGACGTGACGGGAAGCGATCTGGTGGTGAGCACATTCGCGGACGTG
>SKVE01000298.1 GCA_007129635.1 Planctomycetaceae bacterium | reverse complement strand
CGGTGGTGATCCACGGCACCCTGCACAATTACTGGCCGGATGAAAAAGAGAGCGGTCAATGGGTGGCCTTTTTGGGAGTCACCAGCCGAAATCATGAACGGGGCGCCCCGGTGACGGTGACGTTCCAGGAACGGGACCATCCCACGTTGCGCGGGTTGCCGGAAACCTGGTCGTATGAGCGGGGCGAGTTGTATCGGATTCACGCCAAGGCCGATACGGCCGAATCCCTGGCCATCGGCGTTTCCAGCGACAATGTCGAACACACGATCGTGTGGACCAACCAATTCGGCGAAGGCCGCGTTTTTGGCACCAGCATCGGGCATGCCACGGAAACGATGCGCACCGAAGAATTTGAAACCCTGCTGATCCAAGGCGTGTTGTGGGCTGCCGGTCGGCTGGAAAACAGCAACGACTGATGGCAGGTGTCTCTTGGCCGGTTGCCGCCAGAGAAACTCGCTACGGCCAACAGGCTCAAGGCGATCCATACTCGATCGGCGACGACTTCAGTTCGGCAGCCGGACAATGATGTTCGGCTGCCAAAAACGATTGCCCCAGGGCTCAAATCGGTCGAGGGCGGTTGGTCGATTCGGTGGCGTAGATCGAGCGGCCCCCATCGATGGGCAAGCAGACGCCCGTGACGAACGGATTGTCGATAAAAAACTGGACCGCCAGCGAGACACTTTCGGGACAATTGGCCGTTTTTACCAACGTCGATTCGATCATCGCCTGACGCTGATCTTCGGTCGATTCCGGCGGAAATAAGATGGGGCCCGGCTGAATACAGTTGACTCGGATTTTCGGGTTGCGGTGCGACAACTCCACCGCCAATGCCCGGCTCAACGTCGGGATGCTGCCCTTGGCCGCAAAGTAAGCTGCATGATCCAGGTAGGGACGCTTCACGGCCCAATCACTAAACGTCACGATGACGCCACCCTCGGGCTGGTCGGCCATGATCAGACCGGCACGTCGAGCACACAGAAACGTGCCCAGCACATCCACTCGATAGTGCCGCAGCATATCTTCGGCAGTCACGTCTTCCAGGGGGATGGTTTCCCAGATCGACGCGGTGGTCACCAGCACATCCAGCCTTCCGAATCGTCGAACGATCTGCTCGAACATCGCGTCCACGTCGGAGGACTCGCTCACGTCCGCTCTGAAAGCTTCGCTGGACACGTCCATCGAACGCAGTTCTTCGACCGTTTCAGCGGCAGACTGCTCGGATCGATGGTAGTGCAAGGCTACATCGTATCCCCAACCGGCCAGCGACCGGGCGATCACGTTTCCCACTCGCTGCCGACCACTGCCGGTGACCAACGCCACTTTGCCTCGCGCCTCTTCACTCATCGTTCAACTCTTTTCGTTTGATCGTTCCGAACAAGTGCCCACCGACCTGATCGTGGCTCCACGTACCGGCATACTTGTCGCCATCGATCACGACGCGTGAGCTGAATGTGCCCAGACCGGGAATGTTCAGCCGACTCAATGTGATCACCGGAGTGTCCCCAGCCCACTTGACCTCCAGAGGCAACGGGACGGTGACGTCTTTGCCGCCATACTGGATGCGAGCCTGAAACAGCCAGAAGTCGCCCTCGGGCAGCTTACGAATACTCTGGATCGTGTACGTCTCAGGATGCTGTGACGTATCGTCGTCGTCGCGTAACATCGTGTACTGGCCGTCCAGGGTCGCACCGCTGAGCTTCTCCTGGAACTTTGCAAAACGCTCCGCCTGGTCGTCCAGTGGAGCGTCTGCCGCTTGGGTGTCTTCCGGATGATCGGCCGCTGCCGGGCCGAGGCCGCCCCACGGCCCTCCCGCCACGAACCACACGAGGGCAAAAGCAAAAATCTTATTCATCTTCGATTCCTCGCGTCTTTTTTCGAAAGGAAGTTAGCTGGCAAAATCCAAAGTTCCCTCCATCGCATGGTAACAAATCCGACCCAATCGGCAACGGCGTCGCTGCAGGAGCGTAAGCACCCGGCCAGATATTCCATGGTGGAATCAGCGGAAGGGATCGGGAGTCGCTTTCGGATAACCCGCTTTCTATGTGGTGAATCGTCGACCGAAAACGACTCCCGACCCCTTGCCTTGTCGTACAATCCCACCATGATGGACGAAGGGATCTTGGATGGGTACCCACACGGACGGTCGCTCCGAGCGATCGGGATCGAACCCCAAGGCGATTGTGATGAGAGAGGATCTGATGACTGCGCTACGCGAAATCTGTGAATTCTTGGATACGTTTGCTCCGTTGCAATTGGCCGAGGACTGGGACAATGTTGGTCTGTTAGTGGGCGATCCGGATCGCTCGGTGGGTCGAGTGATGACCTGCCTGACGGTCACACCCGCCAGTGTCGCCGAGGCGGTGGAGGATGGGGTGGACCTGATTGTCACGCACCATCCGATGCCCTTCCGGCCGCTGAAACGGCTGACGACAGAGCAGACGCCCAGTCGTTTGCTCCTTCAGATGATCCGAGCCGATGTGGCAGTCTACAGCCCGCATACGGCTTTCGACTCGGCGGCCCAGGGGATCAATCAGCAACTCGCAGACGGTCTAGGTCTGACGGACGTGCTGCCGTTGATGGTCCACGATCCGCAACGACCCGAACAGGGCGCAGGCAGGTACGGTCGACTGAGCCAGCCGATCCGACTGGCCGATTTGGTCCAGGAACTGAAGCGGTTCCTGGGCATCGCGGGCCTGCACGTGGTCGGCGATAGGAATCGCGATGTGCGATGTATCGCCGTGGCTTGCGGGGCGGCAGGCGAGTTCCTGGAACCGGCTGCACGCGTGGGCTGCGACGTGCTGGTGACGGGCGAGACGACGTTTCACACCTGCTTGGAGGCCGAAGCATTGGGCATGGCGTTGTTACTGCCCGGACACTATGCCAGCGAACGTTTTGCTGTGGAAACGCTGGCCGATCGCCTGGCCGATCGATTCCCAAAACTCGCGGTCTGGGCAAGCCGGCGGGAAGAAGATCCTTTGTTCTGGGCAGCAGCAGGTACAGCATGGGATGGTAAGAATGGCCCTGTCTGCTAGAATCATCCTAGGCTGTCGGATTGGCGGTTCCCGAAACTGTTCCGGGCCCGGTTGCGGCATCGCCTCGTGAAGGAAGAAACAAGATATGCTCGAACGTCGTCTCCTCTTTCCCAATGTGATCGAGATCAATCATCAAGCCGGTCATGTCCTGGGCAGCAACGTCTATTTGGTCTTCGACCGTGACGAGTGGATCCTGATCGACATCGGATTCGAGGACACCGTGGACGAGATTATCGAGATGATTCGGGAGCTGGATTTCCCGTTGTCACAATGCAAGATGTTGATCGCGACCCATGCCGATGTGGATCATATTCAGGGCCTGGCCAAAGCCAAACAGATTTTGCGTACCACGGTCACCACGCATCCCATGGCGGTCGAACCGCTGGCGACGGGTGATCGCTTGTATACGTTTGCCCACGTCCCACGTCAAGACATCGATCTAAAGATGCCGCCGGTCAAAGTCGACCACACGGTGGACGAGGGCGACAAAGTGATCGTCGGTGGTCTGGAACTAGACGTCTGGTTCACGCCGGGGCACACCGATTGTCACTTATCCTTTCGATTGGGTGAACTCCTGTTCAGTGGCGATAATATCTTTCGTGACGGTTCGGTCGGCGCGATCGACGCGCATCATGGCAGCGATCTGCCGAAATTCATCCGCTCGCTGGAGCGAATCCGTCGCAGCGATGTGCAATGGCTGTTGCCCAGCCACGGCCCCTTCTTCCGCAACGAACCGCAGCGGTTGACCGAGACCATCACACGTCTGCAGGGCTACCAGCACTTGGCAGATTTCGGCACGTGTGCGGTCGATTGGCCCTTGATGGATCAGTGGGAAAAGGAACTGGCCGAAGGCTGGCATGCCGGCTAGCTTCGTCATTCAAGGACGACGAAGCATTTCACCGCTGCCGCTGGACGGGCGGCCGTATAAGCTGATGTGGCCACACTCGGGGCACATCCTGGCTTGGACGGTGCCCAGCCGGGGAATCGTCCGCGTGAAAAAACTGGCGACCGAATCCATCGCAGCGTAAGACAGCTCGGTATGAGCGATCCCCTGGCCGCCCATGCCAGAGTCGGTGGCATCCAACAGCTTGATGGGCTGCATCTCCAATTGACATTCGGAACAAATCCACTGAGTCTTCGCCATCGTGAGTACCTCGATTGCTGATACCTAGGGAACGCGGGAAAGGTCTTATCGGCCATAGGTGCGTTTCGGTCTCCCAACCATGAACCGATTCGATTTGCCTCAACCCATCAACGCTTCAATCGCCTGGGCCACGGCTCGCCGACGCTCGTAAATCGGCGTCGGATCGGTGGTAAAGGTGGTCATGTCGGAGCTGATCGAAGACGGGACTCGCAACAAATCCCGCCACGCTGTCACTTGCTCGTCGGGAAAAGTCGACCGCTGATCGTCCAGCAACTGTCGCAGCAGGTACAACATCTCGTAATCCTCGACTCCCTCGCGAATCATCTCCCACCGAATGCTGGACACGGGCGGTTGGATCACCGGCTGATCACCCGATTTCCCCGGCACGGAGGCTGCCAGCGGCGGGTACAAAAACCGTCCGTCGCCGTTGCCCCAAAACCGCTTCACGCCGCGCGGGGTGGAATAGCCGCTGACATACCCCATCGGATCGTCGTACGGGTCTTGCGGCTGGTCGGGGAACGCAGCGCTGCTGGTCCAGTAATTCGATTGCCATACCAAGGTCCCAACGATCCCACGCTGCCAGGTCTGCCAATGCCAGACTCGCAGTTCGGTGGCCGGGTGATCGATGAACAGAGTGCAGTACGGGGCTTTGGGCCCCGTGCAGACGTACCACCAAAAACGCTCGCCCAACGCACGCCGTTTTTCCGCTTGTTCATCATCGTAGTTGTAGCTGACCGGGCACCAGATATCGACCAGGCCCGCCAGCACATGATCGCCGGGCTCTTCGGTCAGCATCCGTCGCAACCGAGGGGCGTACTTCTTCAGACGCCGCATCCCGTTGGCGACGAACTCATAATCGGCCGGTGCGGGTTCGTCGAACCAGTAAACGTAGGCCATCTCCAACCAGCCCCGCTCGGCCAGGAAATCTTCGAGCTGCTGGACGTAATCGGCGAACATGGCTT
>SKVE01000670.1 GCA_007129635.1 Planctomycetaceae bacterium | reverse complement strand
CGGGGACATTTGGTGGAGCGGTGACCAATCCGATCCAAGCCTTGGCAGCGATGCTGGCGGGATTGTTGGACCAATCGGGCTGCATCACCGTTCCTCATTTCTACAGTGACGTCGTTCCGATGACAGATGAGGAGCGAGCCAGGTTTGCAGCGTTACCGTTCGATCAGCAAAAGTTCTTTTCTCAACTAGGGCTGGATACATCGAGCGGTGAGGAAGGCTATTCGACGCTCGAACGTCGCTGGTCGCGGCCTTCGCTGGACATCAACGGGATCTGGGGTGGCTATCAAGGCGAGGGCAGTAAGACCGTGTTGCCCGCCGAAGCCGGAGCGAAGTTTAGTTTTCGGCTGGTTCCCCACCAGGATCCCAAAAAGATCACGAACGGCCTGAAGCAGCAGCTCGCAGCGTCGTGTCCACCGGGAGTCCGTTGGGAATTGATCGAGATGCACGGCTCGCCTGGGGTGCTTATCCCGCCGGACAGTCCGTATGTCAAGGCAGCAGCCAGGGCGATCGAGCAGGGTTTTGGACGCGCCCCCGTGCTGATCCGCGAAGGCGGGTCGATTCCGATCGTGACAGCGCTTCGTGAAAAACTGGACGCAGACCCCTTGCTGCTGGGATGGGGCCTGGACGACGACAACATGCATGCTCCGAACGAGAAATTCTCGCTGGCCGACTTTCACCGTGGAATCCGAGCGAGCGCCCACCTTTGGCACGAATTGGGCAGTCTCGGTCCGGCGGCTTGACCGAATGGCGATCCCCGTGAGCTTCGCTGTTGCTCCGGCTTTCGGGACATCGCTTTCGGGACATCGCTTTCGGGACATCGACCAGCGATCCAAACATCAAGAGGAAACACAATGCTTGACCGCAAGTTCATCATCGAAAACCCCGATCTGGTGCAGCAGAACTGCAGCCATCGCAATGTCACGGTCGATGTCGCCGGGCTGGTCGCATGGGAGCGTCAGCGCCGCGCAAAGTTGACCGAAGTGCAAGAGTTGAATCGCCAGGCGAACGAAGTTTCGAAAACCATCGGCAAAGCCAAAGATGCTCAGGAGCGTGAGGCTCGGAAAGAGCAAGGAAGACGCCTGCGAGAACAGAAGGAAGTGGCTCAGTCCGAACATGATTCCTTGGAAGCCATGATCGTCGAATTGCAGGCGAGCATCCCGAACATGACGCATCCCGACGCGCCGATTGGCGGCGACGACGGAGCGAACCGCGAGATCCGCCGGGGCCGGACCGAGCCACCGGTTTTCGACTTTGAACCGTTGGATCACGTGACGTTGTGCGAACAGCTCGATCTGCTGGACCTGGAGGGCGGTGCCCGAACCACTGGGCATGGTTTCTATTTCCTGCGCAACGAAGCCGTGCTGTTGGAATTGGCGCTGCAACGTTACGCTCTGGAAGTGCTGCTGCCCGAAGGATTTACCCCGACCATCACTCCCGATATGGCTCGTGACGAGATCGTTGCGGGCACCGGATACATTCCTCGCGGTCCGGAGACTCAGATCTACAGCATCGAAAACTCGGAGCTCAGCCTGATCGCAACGGCCGAGATCACGCTGGGGGGACTGCTGGCCGGCCAGACGCTGGACGCCCAGCAGTTGCCCATCAAGGTGTGTGGCATCAGTCATTGCTATCGCACCGAGGCGGGTGCGCATGGACGTGCGACTCGGGGCATCTACCGAGTACATCAGTTCACGAAAGTCGAGATGTTCGTCTTCACGCTGCCGGATCAGAGCGATGCCATGCTGGAACACTTGTGCGAATTGGAGTGCCGCATCTTCGATGGCCTGGGCATCCCGTACCGCGTGGTCGACACGGCCACCGGGGACCTGGGTGGACCCGCCTATCGGAAATACGATCTGGAAGCCTGGATGCCCGGCCGCGGGGACGGTGGCGAATTCGGCGAGGTCACCAGTACTTCGAATTGCACGGACTATCAGGCCCGCCGTCTGAACGCCCGCTTCAAACGACCTGGCGAGAAGGGGACTCATTTCGTCCATACGTTGAACGGGACCGCAGTGGCGGTCAGCCGCGCGTTGATCGCTATCCTGGAAAACTACCAACAGGCCGATGGGTCGGTCATCATCCCCGAGGTGTTGCGTTCGTGGGTCGGCAAAGAACGTATCGCGCCACGAACGAACTAGAAAGGAAGAACCACCATGCACGTTTTGATCATCGGCAACGGAGGCAGGGAGCACGCGCTGGCCTGGAAGATCGCTCAGAGTCCCCGGGTGGAACGTGTTTACGTTGCGCCGGGTAATGCTGGTACCGCTCAACTGGCAGTGAATGTGAACGTGTCACCCATGGACTTCGCCGGCTTGATCGACTTCGCTCGCAAAAACCATATCGGGTTGACGGTCGTCGGTCCCGAGGCGCCGCTGGCAGCGGGCATCGTCGATGCGTTCCAAGCGGCCAAACTGCGGATTTTCGGCCCCAGTAAAGCGGCAGCGCAACTGGAAGGTAGCAAAGTCTTTTGCAAGAACCTGCTGCGCAGCGCGGACGTCCCGACCGCTGATTACCACGTGTTCAATGACCCGATCGAAGCCATGGGGTTCGTCAACGAGCGGTACGGAGACGAGGACGAGTTAGCACCGTTGGTCGTCAAGGCGGATGGCTTGGCCGCCGGCAAGGGCGTGATTGTCTGCCAGCGTCGAGACGAGGTGCTGGAAGCCATCGACCGGATCGCCTTTCATCGAGAATTCGGCGATGCGGGCGACCAAATCGTGATCGAGGAACGCTTGGATGGCCCCGAAGCCAGTGTCTTGGCCATCACGGACGGACGTACGATCCTGACGTTGCCTGCCGCCCAGGACCACAAACCGGCGTACGACTTGGATCGCGGTCCCAATACCGGTGGCATGGGCGCCTATAGCCCCACACCGGTTGTCGACGACCAACGAATGCGCTGGATCGAGGAACATGTGCTGGTCCCCACCGTCCACGCCATGAAACGAGGCCGCACACCGTTTCGTGGCGTCCTGTATGCCGGATTGATGCTCACCCGCCAAGGACCCAAGGTGCTGGAATATAACGTACGTTTTGGCGATCCCGAATGCCAGCCGATCCTGATGCGGTTGCAGGGCGATCTGGTCGATGTGTTGGAAGCGACGATCGACGGACGACTGGACGAAATCGACGGATTGCATTGGGATCCGCGTCCCGCCGTGTGCGTGGTGATGGCCAGCGAAGGGTACCCTGGCGATTACGACAAGGGGCACCCGATACGCGGACTGGACCAGGCTGCCGAACTACCGGATGTCAAAGTCTTTCACGCCGGTACTCGCATGGACAACGGCCAGGTGGTCACCGATGGCGGGCGAGTGCTGGGTGTGACCGCGATGGGGGACTCCATCGCCCAAGCAAAGCTGCAAGCGTATACTGCCGTCAAGTGCATCCGCTGGTCGGGCGCGTGGTGCCGCAAAGATATCGCGGATAAAGCCATCGGCTGAAGCCGGCGGATGCAACAGAATTGCTCCATCAGAGGGGCGGCCGGCTTTGAGTCACTCGACCGACGAGTGATGCAACGCGGACCAGCCGTCCGGCGATCTGTGCCGTGTGAGGAATACCATGTCGAATGAAGGCGATCGGAATCTGCTGTTTGGAATCCTGGCCTTGCAGTTGGATTTCGTCTCCCGCGAACAACTGATCGCTGCTTGCAGTGCCTGGGTGAAGGACAAATCCCACAACCTGCCCGCGATCCTGGTCCAGCAGGAGGTATTGGATTCGGCGTTGTGCGATTTGGTCCAGGAGTTGGTAACCCGGCATCTCCAGCTTCATCACGATGATCCGCAAGAGAGCCTGGCCGCGCTGGATGTGTCGGATTCTGTGCGAGAGGATCTGATCGCGATCACCGATCCGGGACGGACCGGTACGTTGACCATGAGCCATGCCCTCGTCGAAAAAGATGACGATGCTACGGCGACGTGGACGGTGGGAGCAGCGACCTCGACGAGCCAGCGTTACCAAGTGCTTCGTTTTCACCGCCGGGGTGGATTGGGGGAAGTCTTTGTGGCCTACGATCGGGAACTGAACCGCGAGGTGGCCCTGAAAGAAATCCAGCGCCGTTTTGCGCACTGTCCCATCAGCCAAGATCGATTCACGCTGGAAGCTGAAGTCACCGGTGGATTGGAACATCCGGGGATCGTACCTGTCTACGGGCTAGGACACTACGACGATGGTCGACCCTACTATGCCATGCGTTTTATTCGTGGCGAGAATCTCAAGACCGCCATCGCTCGTTTTTATCAGCAGTCCAGCTCCCAATCGCCGAGCGACACGGCGATCGAATTCCGCGACTTCTTGCGACGACTGCTGGACGTCTGCCGTGCTATCGAATATGCCCACAGTCGCAAGGTGTTGCATCGGGACATCAAGCCCGGGAATATCATGCTGGGGAAATACGGCGAGACACTGGTGGTCGATTGGGGGCTGGCCAGGGCCAGCGGACTGGAGAAGAAAACGCCGCATGCCGTTGATGAAGGGCCGTTGGTCCCTCGATTATCCGACAGCGGAGCGGACAAGACGACGATGGGCAAGGCCATGGGGACCCCGGCGTACATGAGCCCCGAGCAGGCGGCAGGTCGCTGGGATGAACTCGGGCCAGCGACCGACGTCTACGGACTGGGGGCGACCCTGTATGTGATCTTGACCGGGCAGGCTCCTTTCGAAGGCGACCACACGTCGATCCTGACAGCCGTTGGTCAAGGCGAATTCCCGCCGCCGCGCCGAATTCGACCTCAGGTTCCTCGAGCGTTGGAAGCCATATGTCTGCAGGCCATGGCGCGGGACCCCGACCAGCGATATGCGTCCGCAGCGGAACTGGCCGCCGATCTGGAACGCTACCTGGCCGATCAGCCGGTTCGCGCGTATCCCGAGCCCTGGACGCAACGCGCACGTCGCTGGACGCGGCGTCATCGTCTGGCGGTCAGCTCGGCAGCCGTCCTGCTGGCCACGTCGTTCCTGGCCTTGGCCGTTGGGTACGGGCTGGTGCGCCACCAGCGCGATCTGGCTCGCGAAAATGCGGCGATGACGCGGGAAGTCATCGACCAGTTCCTGATCCGGATCGGCGACGACCGCTGGTCGCGAGTCCCGCAGTTCGAGCCATTGCGGATCGAGATGGTCGACCAGGCGGTCGCCCTCTACGACCGTCTGCT
>SKVE01000290.1 GCA_007129635.1 Planctomycetaceae bacterium | reverse complement strand
TTGGCTTCCGTCTCCGGAACTCGTTGCACGCGATGCCCGCCGCTTTCGTACTGCAGTTCTCTGTAGACGCCCTCGCCCTCGAAACCCAGCGTAACCTCTTTCAGCCCCCCCAGCTCGGTTGTATTCGAGTACAGCACCTCGACCTTCCAACCTTTCGTTTCGGCATGCTTCTTGTACATTTCGTACAGATCGCGGGCAAACAGGGCCGCCTCTTCGCCCCCAGTGCCGGCCCGAATCTCCAGGACACATCGCGTCCTGTTGGCGTCCTGGCCGCCGATCGTCATCTCCAGCAACTCGTTCCACAACGCTTCCCGACGTTCCTTCAACTCGGGCAATTCCAGCTCGGCCATCTCCCGTTCTTCGGGATCGTCGCTTTCAAGCATCTCGCGGAGCTGGCGGATCTCGTCGTTGAACACGTAGAAGCGGCGATACTTCGTTGCTAATCGTGCCAACGAACCGTGCTCACGCGCCGCAGCAGCCATCCGCCCCGAATCGGCCAGCACGCCTGGATCGGACATCTGACGCTCCAGTTCTTCGAACCGAGCCAATTTTTCGTCCAGCATGTCGCGCATCGTTTGACCAACCATTCCACCACGGCTGCCCAAACAAAATGGTCTCGCCGCTCGATCGGCAGCCCGCGAGGACGGGGCCGATGCCCCCTCCAACGAACGATCGGCGCACAGAAGGCTCGCTGCTCGACCCGCGAGCAACAAGCGCCGGAGCGTTGGCGCAATGCAGCTAGACTTGTGCGGCGGGCTTGCCCGCCTTTTTCTTCGGCTGCTGGAGACTGCTGTAAGATCCCGCAGCGAACTTCTTCTGAAATTTCTCGATCCGCCCCGCTGTGTCGACGTACTTCAACCGCCCCGTGTAGAACGGGTGGCACATGTTGCAGATGTCGACCTTTAGTTCCTTGCGGGTGCTGCGAGTCGTAAAGGTATTGCCGCACCCGCAGGTCACAATGGTTTCCACATACTGCGGATGAATGCCTTCTTTCATCTCAGTTGATCCCTTAAGCTTTTTCTTTCGAGGCTAAAACGCAGAATTGTAGCTTCCGGCTGTAGACGCGGCAAGGGGCGTCTTCGCACGCAAGCAGACGGCAAAAGAGGGGAATCTCACCGCAGCTCGTTTTCCCCTTGTCGAACGGTCTGAGCGTGGTGCAAAATCGCCTGGACTACCCCATCCATGGTGTAGGTATTCGCTTCGGCTGCGACCTTGAAACCAAGTTCCCCTAATGTGGATGTGGTGATGGGGCTGATCGAGGCCAGTTTCGTGCGACTCAGGTCGTCTCCGAACAGACGGACCAGCGAACGGGCGATGGCCGAACTGGTGACGGTGATCCAGTCGATTTGCCCTTGGCTCAGCCGTCTGTGAATCGCGGGATCGACCTGCTGCACGTCTTGGCTGCTGTAGGTAACGACTTGATCCACCAAGCCGCCGGCTGCAGCGAGTTGCTGGGCTAGGACCTCGCGTCCACGACTGGCTCGCACCAGCAGCACGCGACGCCCCGCTACCTGTGCCGACAGGCAATCGGCCAAAGCTTCGGCCCGAAACTGCTCGGGGATCAGATCGGCCGTCAAATAATAGCGGCTCAACGTCGCCGCTGTCCCCGGCCCAATGCAAGCCAGCTTGACACCCCCGAAAGATCGTAAGTCCCCGCCGCTTTGCAGCATCCGGTCAAGATAATAACGGACTCCATTGGCGCTGGAAAACACGACCCATGCGTAGTTGGCCAGTTCTGCGATCGATCGATCCACGGCTGCAAGGTCAGGCGGATCACCGATCTCGATCGCCGGTTGGATCAAAACGTCGGCGCCTTGATCGGCCAGTCGATCAGCCAGCGCGTCCGTCTGACCGGTAGGGCGAGTGACGACGATCGTCTGGCCGAACAACGGGCGATGCTCGAACCAAGCAAACGCTTCTTCGGCACCAGCGGCCTGCCCCACAATGATGACAGCGGGAGGTCGGATGCCAGGCGTTTCGCTCAACCGAGCGGTGACCTGATCCAGACGGCAGCGCACCGTACGTTGGTTGGGCAGACTGCAGCAACGGACGATCGCCGCAGGGGTTTCCGGCGGTTTGCCGGCTTGGATCAACTGGGTGGTCCACTGATCGGCGGTCGTGACGCCCATGTAGAATACCAGCGTGCCAGGAAAATGGGCCAGCGATTGGAAGTCCAACGACGAGTCGGATTTTTCCGAGCGCTCCTGACCGGTGATCAAGGCCACGGCGGACGCCAGATCACGATGGGTGACCGGGATTCCAGCATAAGCACCGGCCGCGAAGGCGACCGTGATCCCAGGCACGATTTCGAACGGGATGCCATGGTCGACCAGCATCCGGGTTTCTTCCGCCAATCTGCCAAAGACCAGCGGATCGCCCCCTTTCAGCCTGACGACGACTTGACCTTGTAAACCGCGCTGTACCAATTCCCGATTGATTTCCTCCTGGCTCCATCGACACTCGCCATGCTCCCGCCCTAAGCGGATCAATTCCGCTGAACTGCGAACATGTCGCAAGATTTGCGGGTTGACCAGGTAGTCGACCAGCACACAATCGGCCTGCTGCAGGCACCCAACGGCGCGCAGCGTGATCAGAGCCGGATCGCCGGGACCGGCGCCGACCAGATACACTTTTCCGGCGGGACGAGTTGGAGAATTTTCCATAATGGGATTGAACTACGGCAAAGCAACTTTCGCAAGGCTTGGTACGCCGCATTCTTTCCTGCTAGAATTCCTGCCATGAACGATCCATCTTCTTCTTCCTGGAAACCCGACCATCAAAGCACTGATGGCCCGATCGATCCGTTGTCACCCTCCGAACAACGGCGCCTTCAACAACGTTTCGATCAAGCGCGACGCTTGATGGGCCAGTCGGGGCATGACGTCCGGCAAGTGCATGAATTCTTGGCAGAATGCGTCGCTCGGCAGCCGGAAAACAAAGCGTTTTTGGATGCATTTCTCTGTAACCTGCAGCATCTTCCGGCTCCTACTCGCGACGCCTCCCCGGACGATGCTCAGGCCCTTGTGCTGCAAGCGATCGACCGGC
Organism: Planctomycetaceae bacterium; assembly: GCA_007129635.1. Lineage (GTDB taxonomy): Bacteria > Planctomycetota > Planctomycetia > Pirellulales > Pirellulaceae > SKKK01. The sequence continues at coordinate 2,106 of SKVE01000290.1, read as the reverse complement.
AGGATTGGCGGCAAGTGCTGGTTCTGGGCCCCCTGGCACTTCTGCATTGCCCCAGAGATGCTAGTATTTTGGTCGCTATGGCATTCGCCAGCCAAGCCTGCGACTGCCTGGAAGCGGCCGCCTTGTACGTGGAACAAGCGTTGCAAAGCGAGCCCGAGAGGACCGAAACGCTCCGCCAAGCAGCTCGTGTTTTCCTCCGTCTGGGAAATATCGATCGAGCGATAACGCTTTGGCAGCGAGTCGAAGATGCCGATCCCTATGACTCGGAAGCCCCCCGAATGATTGCTGAGCTGACTCTAGAAAAAATGCGTCGTCCCGCTCCAAAAAAACCGGCAAACGGTGGCTCCGAAATGCAAGCCGACGAAGCTGCCCCCAGTGGCCCGACTGTCGAACATGATGAGCTATCCGACGAGCACACAACCGCGATCCAACCGCCAGAAAAACCAAAAACCCTCGTACTGACCGAACGTCAACGCTTGGAAAGAGCCATTTTTGATCATCCGGAAGACGAGAACCACTACTTGAGGCTTGCAGATTTTTACTTGGACGAGGGGCGTCTGTACGAGGCCCAGCGTACGCTGAACCGTGCTCTGAGTATCTCCTCGGAAGTGCACGTCCGTGAAAAGCTGGAAGATGTCAATCTGACGCGAGCGCGACAGCAGGCTCAAACGGCTCGCCAGCACGCCGATCAACAGCGGACGGTCGATGCACTGGAGATCGCCGAAAAGCTGGAAAAAGAACTGCAAGAGCTGGAATTCAACACAGCTCGGGTTCGTAGCGACCGATATCCAGACGATAAGTCGCTGCGTTTCAAGCTGGGATTGGCTTGGAAGGCACGCGGCGAGTTTCGTCAGGCATTGGAACCGTTGCAAGCGGGCTTGGAAGTTCCCGAGTATCGCGCGGCGGCATCCATGGAAATCGGCGAGATCCTGCAGCGATACAAACAGTTCCCGAAAGCGCTCCAATGCTATCGCCAGGCAGCTCAACTGGCAATAAAAAAACCACAAAACGAACCAGTTCGCAACGAGGCCTTGTACCGAGCTGGCTTGTTGGCCAGCCAGATGAAGCTGCTGGATTCCGCGATCGATTATTGGGAAGAGTTGGCCGCGGCGGATTCCACTTATAAAGATGTGCGTTCACGTCTGGACAAACTGAAAGAGATTGGCGAAACTGACACGTTCTTCCCGTCGACTGAGGCGGGGCGGGACGAACCGTGACGATGGCCAGGTTCGACCGCACCTAACTTTTAAGCATATTGTTTTGCTGTCTGTGGAGAATACCGACCGACCATGCCCAACACAACGAGTGCCAAGAAACGCCTGCGTCAAAATGTCGTTCGCCGGTTGCGGAACCGATCCGCCAAATCATCGGTGCGTACGCAGATCCGCAAAGTCCGTGAAGCGGTCCAAGCTGGTCAATGGGAGAAGGCAGAGCAGGAATTTAGTTCGGCCGCCAAAAAACTGGACCGTGCCGGTGCCAGTCGCGTGATCCATCCCAACAAGGCGGCTCGGCTGAAATCCCGCCTGCAACACGCGATCAAAAAGATCAAACAGCCTGCCGCCGCCGATTAAAAGGGGGCGCGCTGCGTTCCTGCCCGATCGGTCATCGCCACTGGATGCTTGCCGCGTCGAATACGGGGCCTTCCACGCAGGTGCGTTTGTAATCCCAGCCGCCGTCGGCCTCCATCATCACCTCGGGGCCGCAGCAGACAATCCGGTGCGGGTCGGGTTGCGAATCCAACACCTGCTGCAGCACTTCGGTCACGAGATCGTGGTGGCCGCGGCTGGCGTCGTCCGTGGCGATAGGAACGTCGACCCCGATGCGCTTCATGATTTGGGTTTCCAGCAGATTCAGGGAGGCCAGCAGATTACCATATTGGGTTTAGCACCGTTCGAGAAATAACTGTCCAGTGTCCCCTCGATTCCATCTATTGGCCTCCCTGAATCTGCTGGAGAAAATGTGTTTGCCGCATAAAGATCATTCCTCCGATGGCGGAGCAAACCCATCTTGCTCTACCTGCTCCTGCCTCTCCTCTATTATTCGCACCCCCGCCTAGCCGGCTACGGCGGGCCGCAACTTTTTCAGCAGTCTCGAATGCGACGACGT
>SKVE01000495.1 GCA_007129635.1 Planctomycetaceae bacterium | reverse complement strand
GGTGAAGGGAATCGAACCCTCGTCTTCAGCTTGGAAGGCTGTTGCTCTACCATTGAGCTACACCCGCACCCGACTCCCTACTCCTCCGCCTGTCTCAAATGTCACGTCAAAGTGGGGGGTGCAGGATTTGAACCTGCGAAGGCGTTGCCAACGGATTTACAGTCCGTCCCCTTTGACCACTCGGGAAACCCCCCCGGCAAATCGTTTATTTCACAAACACCGGCTTGGCGGTGAACCCATCTCTGAACCATTTTTTATCTAAATATAAAGAGCCAGCGGAGGGATTCGAACCCACGACCTGCTGATTACAAATCAGCTGCTCTGCCAACTGAGCTACGCTGGCTTGGCAGATACACTACCCCCGCCGGGAAAAACGGCAAGTATAGCGAAGCCATCCCCGCATGCAATAGCCAAACCGAGATAGTTTGCCCCGATTCCTGAACCAGATAAGGAATCGCGAGGCCGCTCCAACTCCGCGAACAGTCACTTGCTGCTAGTTCAAAATCCCCTATATGGGTTAATCCTGCAGCTCAATCCGCTCTTCGGCAATTGCCAGACGCAGTTTGCTGAGCGCTCGAGCCTCGATCTGCCGAATCCGTTCTTTCGTGACCCCCAAATCAGACCCCACTTCCTTCAATGTTTTCGGCTCCTGCCGTCGATCCAGCCCGAAACGACTAATGATAATGGTCTGTTCTCGCGCGTCAAGGCGGTCGAGAATCTTTTCGACCTGTTGCTGTCGCAACATCTGCGCCGTTTCCTCTGTGCTGGGGATGGCCCGGTCATCCTGTTGAACTGCAAACGCCTCTTCCTGACTGGTGCGAAACCGATCGCGTTGCTTGAATTCATTGGGGATGGTGCGAGCGAAGTTACGCATGATGGCCCAGCTAGCATACGTGCTGAATTTGTTACCCCGAGAATAATCGAATTTTTCGGCGGCTCGAATTAAGGACATGTTCCCGTCGCTGACCAAGCCGAAGAAATCGTCGGAAGCAGATACGTGGCGTTTGGCGATCGAGACCACCAATCGCAAATTCGCCTGGATGATCTGGTTCTTCGTTTGAACTGCCTCCTGGTAAAGCTGCTCGATTTGATCCATCAACGCCACGCTGGCACGCTCCGGTCGTAATTGCTCACGCAACTTGCCGGCTCGGAATTTCAGATAATTGTACTTGCGGAACAGATGATACTCCTGTTCGCGATGCAATAACGGAACCGCGTACAAAGCGGCTAAGTAAGAGGGCAGACCGCCGGGCATCCGCGGTGCTCTTCCAGACGCTTGGCCTTCGGGCATCGGTCCAAGGATGACGTCCTCCGCGTCGGGACCATCAAACTGTTCGTTGTACACGCAGTCCAAGGGCAGTTCGGCCAACCGTTTCGCGCGGACTTCGTTCAGCACGCGATGGATGCTGGAGGCCGTGCGCTGATAACGCCGAACCAGTTCCGCTACTGCGTTGCCCCGTCGGTAGTCTTGATAGATTTTCTCCTTCAATTCGTCATTCAATGGGCCGGAATTGTCCGGGTAAATGGCCAAGTCGGGATGCGTCTGATCGAACTGCTTCAGCGTGTAACGGATCGTTTCCACGCTGCGATTCATGGTCTTGGCGATGCGACGCGCTGTTTCCGACTGGCATGCACCGGCCAACGCCAGGCGTCGCGCACGGTCGATGATCTCGGAGCGATCGCCGCTGGTCAAATGGCTGAACGTCTCGCCACGCGCCACGCGACGCTGGTTCTTTGCAACAAAACGGTCGACGCTGCTTTGCAGGAAGCCCAGTCGCTTACGCCCGCCAGCAAAGATCAAGCGGCGACTGACCAATCCCTGCTCTCGCCATCGAGAAATCGTCTTCGAGGACACCCGAAATAGGCGACTGAGATCCTCGACCGTGTGCACCGGTTCGGGCAAGTCGGCAACGCGGATGTCGGCCGCGTCTGACACGTCTTCCACGAAAAGACGCACGTCATGCCGAGCCTCTTCTCCCGATAACTGGATCTGGCGGCTTTGCTCAGGACGATAGTCGGTGATCCGGAAGCAGAGATATTCGTAGCTATATGTCCTGGCAGGGTCGATTTCGCCTAAAAGAAGTTCGGCTCGTTCTACCTGCTCCAGCTTTTTCAACCGAGGCGCAAAGCGAACCTGCTGGTCACAAAGTTGCTTGATGATGTCGCTGCAATACTGAGAATGCATGACGATTCCTCATTCCATTCTGATTAGCACCGACGGCATTCCATGCGGTTCCAACCGCGCCGCAGGCCTAACATCAGGGGGGCGGCGTCCGCCGATCCTGGCAGACTCCATTCGCGCCGGATGAATTCGGTCTGATCACCCGGTGCTTGAATCCTACGAAAATCAATCTTTGTTAGTTCTAACTAAATGTCCTATGACGAATCTGAACCGAAAAAGGTTTCTAGCCCATGTGGATTCCATGATTCTCTCATGGGAGCCCTTTTTGAGTTCTGTGAGCAAGCGTCTGCCAAAATCGTCTGTTACTAAGTCACCTGATCAAGCCAGCAGTTCGCGCGCCGCAGGCAGAAAACTTTTCGAAAACCCCTCATTTTCACATCTTTTCACGTTCCTACTGAGCGCCGGCAGCGATTATGGACGATTTATCGATTGTGCGTTCCTGTGCCGTGGGTTCATGGCGGCGACTCCCGTCCTTATTAAACCGGGCTGCGCCCCATTGATTTCGCAAAAAAAGCTGAATCTTTGGAAAAGAAATGAAAAATCCCGTTAAGCTCGCCGTTCATGCCGTTCCTTTCGTGGTGCTCTTCTGCCTCGCCTTTCACGCAGCACCACTGCGGGGGGATACATACCGCCTGGATTCTGCGTGGGAATCAGGCTTGTGCCGTCAAGTGCAGGTGGCATTAGAGGTCCGCGGCGAACTGCGTTTGAATGCCGATGGCCAGCGACTGGTGTCGCTGCCGTTGGAGGTCGAGGGCAGGTTGCAGTATGCCGAGCGGATTCTGAGTGTCGAGCAGGAGCCCTGGCAGCGCCAAGCGGTGCGGTCGTACTCGCATGCGTTGGCGAAAATCAAGGCTGGCCAAGGCGTGGTGAATCGGACGCTGGACGAAAATCAGGGGCCGATCATGGCGCTGGTCAAGGAGGATCAGTCGCTGTTGTTCTGCCCGAGCCAACCATTGCGACGCGAGTCGCTGGATCTGATCGATGTGCAAGGCAATAGTTTGTTGGTCGATCGTTTGCTGCCGACGGAACCTGTCAAGATCGGGGATCAATGGAAGCCAGAGGAGCGTTGGCTGGCTCGACTGTTTGGCTGGGATTTGGTGACGCAAAGCGACGTGACAGCTCGTTTGGTCCGCGTGGAAGAGCGGGTCGCCTTGCTGGAATTCAGCGGGCGAATGGAAGGTTCGACCGGCGGTGTCGCTTCGGAACTCGAACTCAATGGCAAAGGCAATTTTGACTTGGAGCAGCGGCTGGTGACATGGTACGCGGTCAGCCTGCGGGAGAAGCGGGCCATCGGCCATGCCGAACCGGGGTTCGAGGTGACGGCACGTCTGCGGATGGCGATGAAGACGGCCGCCGAACCGCCGGAACTGGCCGACAGCAACCTGGCGCTGCTCTCGACCAACTCCGGACGCTCGGCAGACCTGCTGACTTTCGTGTCCGACCACGCGGACTTCCAATTGTTTCATGATCGCCGCTGGCGTTCGATGTTGGACCGGCATGATCTGAGTGTGTTTCGGTTGGTGGATCGGGGCGAATTGGTCGCGCAATGCAACGTCTCGGAACTGCCGGAATTCGAGCCGGGGAAGCATCTGTCTTTGGACGAATTTCAAGCGGACGTGCAACGAAACCTGGGCGAGCAATTCGGTCAGATCGTCGAAGCTTCCCAGGCCGAATCGGACGGCGGAAATCGAATCCTTCGCGTGGTTGTTTCCGGCATGGCGTCGGAGATCTCGATCCAGTGGATCTACTATCACATCTCCGACGATCAGGGGCGTCGTGCAGCGATGGCGTTCACGTTCGAATCCGATCTGATCGAAAGGTTTGGCGAAGCGGACCGAACGCTGGTAGAATCGTTCCAGTTCCGCGCGCGTGGCGAGCCATTAGAGGCTCGCCAGAATGCGGAAGATCCTCCTCGATTCTAGCGGTGAATCGGCATATCAGGGAACGATCGCGTGAATTGGACGGAAGAATATCTTTGGACGTTTTTGCTGGCGGCGGTGAATGTGGTCATCGCCAGCGTGGCAACCATGCATGCCGTGTTGTATAAGCGCGAGACCCGATCGGTGATCGGTTGGGTTGGCCTGGTTTGGCTGTCGCCGCTGTTTGGTTCCCTGCTGTACTTCTGCTTTGGGATCAATCGCTTGGAGCGCAAGGCGATCACCATGCGTCTGCAAAGCGACTGGCAGCACCCGCGGCAGGCCTTGTTGATCGACCAGGACATCGCGCAGCAAAACGAGTTGATCGCCAAGCATCCGCCGCTGGGGGAACTGGCCGGGTTGGTGACGCGGTTGACCGAACATCCGCTGTTTCCGGGCAATGATGTCCAGCCATTGTGTGACGGCGATGAAGCCTACCCGGCGATGCTGCAAGCCATCGAGCGTGCTGAGCGTTCGGTGACGCTATTGAGCTATATTTTTGACAATGACCGGGCTGGCGAGGCGTTTCTGGAACAGTTGGTGCGGGCTCATCAGCGGGGCGTCCAGGTCCGGGTGCTGATCGATGACATCGGGGCTCGATACAGTCGTCCCACGATGCTCCGCCGTCTGAGGCAGGCGGGAGTGAACGCCCGAGCATTCCTGCCGACTCGAGTCCCGCGGATGTTCAAGTACGCGAATCTGCGGAACCACCGCAAGATCCTGGTGGTCGACGGGCGCATCGGGTTCACTGGGGGGACGAATATCCGCGAGGGGCACTGGTTGAGTCTCCGACCTGCGACTCCGGTACGGTGCCTGCACTTTCGCTTCGAAGGTCCCGTGGTGGCTCATCTGCAGGAAGCATTCGGCATGGACTGGGCTTTCGTGGCCAATGAACTGCTGGAAGGCGACACCTGGTTCCCCAAGCTACAACGAGCCGGTGGTGTTTGGGCTCGTGGCGTTTCCGACGGTCCCGACGAAGACATCGACAAGATGCCGCTGACGATCCTGGGTGCCCTGACGGCGGCACGCCGTTCGGTGCATGTCGTGACGCCCTATTTTCTGCCCGATTCCT
>SKVE01000140.1 GCA_007129635.1 Planctomycetaceae bacterium | reverse complement strand
GCACGTCAAAGCCCTCCGTGGGCAACATCGGAAGAAACCGACAGCTCATCGATCCAGGCGGTCCACTCCCTTGTCTCCCAACGCTGTCAACAGCCCTCGTCGGCGAGCGATTCGCCGCGAGGGCTGTTTTCTTTGGCGGTCGACCTCTCTACCAGATGCAGGAACCCATCGCCATCGATCCTGGCCAAGTCGCCCGTCACGAACCAGCCGTCGCAGATGACTTGTTCCGTCGCCTCGGGCTGCTTCCAATACCCAAGCATGATGTTGGGACCTTGGATCTGCAGCATGCCCGGCTGGTTGATCCCCAGCGGGACGCCCGTCTCGGGATCGACAACGCGCGGGGTGACACCCGGCAACGCGCGGCCTACCGAGCCATCTCGACAGGTGACCTGCCAGACGATCTGGGGTTGCGGCGGCACGTTGAGCGCCGCGATGGGCGACAGTTCGCTGCGAACGTACATCCCATACGGGCGCACGCCGAATCGCTGCTCAAAGGCATCTGCCAATTCCAAGCTCGGCGCACCAGCGGTCAACACCATACGCAACAGATCGCCCTGATCCGTTGCCGAATCGGACGGCTGCGCCGCTGGCGTTGCGTCCACGACTGCCTGCAGGGGCTCGGTTCGCGCGACCAGGATCGTCGCGACGCTTCGCGCCCGCGTTAGAGCCTCGTCGCCATCGCGATCGGATTCGCTGGCCAGCACCACGCCATGGTCGCGCAACAGCCCGGACCACAGTCCCAGCGTCCAACCCAATCCAGTCGAGAATGACTCGAGCGTCATCAATCGGTCGTCACGTGTCACGAAGAGCGTCTCGCAAAACGCGTCAACATTCGAGGCGACGTTCCCGTGAGTCAACCGAATGCCCACGGGAGTACCGCTTTCCTCTTCGGAAAACAAGATGGCCAGCAACTGATCGGGGCTTGTTCGCCTGACGCCGAACCAGCGTTCTAACAACGCTACGGGTACGACTCGCGATTGGAACCAGACGGCCAGATGGTCCCATTTGGTGGCTTGTGTCAGCAGCGCATCGACCGCTTGAAAACCAGCGGCCACCTCGCCGTTCCATACTCGGCCGGATCGCGTATCGACCAACCAAGGCACGCTGCCGACGGCCTCCAGAGCAGCAGCGATCTGCGTGGGCTGGTCCACGTCGACGACCGCGACCGTCCGCCGATCCAGCGCCAAGGCGGCATGGATGGCGACGGTATCCATCGAGGGTCGCATCGCCACACCGATCGTCTCGGCATCCGTCGGCAGATGGCGACGTAGCAAACGTCGCCACAACAGCCCGCGTCGAAGCAATTGGCCGCCGGTCCAAGCTTGTCCCTCAGGATCGATCCACTTGACGCACTGCCGACTGCGACGGCAGGTCCGTAACCATTGCGCGGGCGGCAACGGCGGGTAGTGCTCGCGGCGCCGAGCAGCTCGGCTGGTCAACTGCTGGATCGCCTCGCGAATGCACTGGACGTCCGGCGGATCGTAGATCGGCTCACCGAATTCGACCGAGATCGCCAAGCGGCGAAAACGGGGCCATTTGCGGAAGAATCGCCCTTCGCTGAACGTCAATAAACTACCCCAGAGACCGTAGCACGCCATGGGAACCACCGGCACCCCCGTGCCCTTTTGCATCGTCAGGAAGCCGCTGTTGAAGCCCAGGATCTGGTTGGTTCGACTGATGCCCCCTTCGGCAAACACATGAATGATTCGCCCATCCTGCAGTAACTGGCGGATGAAACGAACCGTCTGCAACACCGAACGCCGATCGCGGGGCGAGAATCCGATGACGCCTCCATCGCTGGTCAATCGCCGGACCACCGGATGCTTCAGGTTGGCTCGGTCCGCCACCATCACCACGCGTCGCGGAGTCAGATAGCCCAGGAGCAGGCCGTCGATCCAGCTAACATGGTTCGAAACCAAGATCGCGCCGCGGCCCTGAGGCACGTTTTCACGTCCGTAGACCCGCACCCGATAGATCACCTTGATCAGGCCACCGAAGATCACTCGCACTAGCGGTAACGGGATCAACCAGGCGATATAGACCATGACGCCCAGGGTCAGCAGGCCGCAGACCAGGAAAATCTGCCGGGCGCTCAGCCCTAACAGACTGGCCAAAACCCAGAAAATGCCCGTCGCCAGGAACATGCCGGAGAATGCCAAGAAGTTGTACGCCGCCAGCACGCGACCGCGCGAATCCTGCGGCGATCGCTCCTGCAGAAAAGACAGCAGCGGGATATCGTACAGACCGGCGGATACGCCCAACCCCAGCAACCACAGGCAGGCCCAAGCGTAGGACGCCGAAAAAGGCTCGCCGGTTCCAGCAGGGACGGTGGTCAGCAGCAACAGCGAGACGCCGATCCCCGCCGCTCCGATCGGCGTCAAACCAACTTCGACTCGACCCCGCGACCATAGCCCGGCCAGTACCGCACCCAGCCCGATGCCGAGGGTCAGCATGGCCAGCAGAAAACCGACATACTGCTGGTCGACCACCAGCTCGGGACGCGCGAACTTGTCGATGTTCGATTGAGCCAGCACGCCCATCGCCCAAAAATACGCACTGCCCAACGCGGCCAGCAGCAGAGGCCGATTAACAAACAGGGCACTCAGATCGCGATAGGTCTGAGCCGCCGGGTTCCAAGGGATGGGCCGATTCGGGTTGGCAGGCTTCAGATGGCCCATCAACAGACTGGATAACCAGCCGAGAATCGCGACACCCAACAGAGCAGTGGCCGAGATCCACCAGCGGTGCTGACCGGGAAAAAGATCGCCGATTTGGTTCTCCGCGTTACTGCCGGGCGTGGTCCAACTGTACAAAAAGCCCCCAGCCACTGTGCCCAAGATGACGGCGAACATGGTCGTCATGCCCACCCAGCCGTTGGCAGCCGAGATCCGGTCATGCCGCACGATCTCGGGGATGCAACCGAACTTCGAAGGACTGAAAATGGCGCTCTGCGCCCCCATCAAAAACAGCGCAACCAGCATCAGCGTGATGCTGCCGGTGATAATCGCCGCGATGCCCAACGCCATGATGGCGATCTCGGCCACCTTGCAGCCGATGATCACCGCTCGCTTGCTGAAACGGTCCGCCAGAAAACCAGCAGGTGCCGTAAATATGACAAACGGCAGCAGAAACAACGCCCCACCCAACGCCAACGCCCGGTCCTGACCGATCAGGTCCTTGCCGATCGGGATGACCAGCCAACGGAACATGTTGTCGTTCAGCGAGACCAAAAACTGAGTGACCAACAGAGCCAGGAAGCTGCGCGAAAGCAACCCGCCGTCTTGAACGGCCGCTTCCTCTGCGGGGTCAAGCTCTGCCGACTTGTCTGACGTCATGGCTGATGTGATTCCGGATACAACAGGTAAGGTTGCCGTAGCTGCTGGAACTCCACTAGATCCGCTTGCCAATCGTCGATCAATGAATCGACCGATTCCGTCCAGATGCGGTGGTGCAGGTCCGGCACGCCCATCAAGCGCGAGGCGAAACTGGTGACCGTCACCTGCTTCGGGTACAGATCGCAGAACGTCTTGAGCATGACCAACCCAGTCCGCACCGGCTGGAACGTGTCCGGGTCCGTCACATGGACCTGGACGCCGCCGCAAAGCTGACCAGCATGATCTTCGAAAGTGGGCGTGAACCACGCCTCGCGAAACCGGACTCCCGGCAATCCAGCCTCGTTCAGACGTGCGACGACCTGACGCGGCTGGACGAACGGAGCACCGATCAGCTCGAACGGCCGCGTGGTTCCACGACCCTCGCTCAAATTCGTACCCTCGAAAATACACGTACCCGGATAGACGGTCGCTGTGTCCAGCGTGGGCATGTTGGGCGAAGGCATGACCCAGGGATAACCGGTATCCACAAAACGGGCCGATCGGGTGTAGCCTGGGACGCGGACCACGGTCAAATCCGCCCGGCTCTCCGCCCAGGCTTCGTTGACCAAGGTGGCGATCTCGCCCACCGTCATGCCGTGACGCGTCGGAACGCCAAAAGGCTGACCGGACCACACCGGTCCGATCAGACCAGCGTTCAAACGCGTTGGGGCGCCTTCCACGTGAGCCAGTCCGATCGGATTCGGCCGATCGAAAATGACCACCTGCTTGTTCTCATGCGCCGCAGCCTCCATGGCGCTGACCACCGTCCAGACAAACGTATAGAAGCGTGCGCCTACATCCTGTAAATCGCACAGCAACACGTCGACTTCGGCCAGTTGCTCGGGCGTCGGGATGCGTCGCTGGCTGTACAGCGAATACACGGGCAATCCCGTTGCCTCATCCACATAGTCCTGGACCTTCTGGCCGGCTTGCCGATCTCCTCGCAAACCATGCTCCGGAGCAAACAAGCAGACCAGTGTGACTTGAGCACTGGCGTGCAAACGATCGGCCAGGAAGCGGAATTCTGCGTCCACACTGCTGGGGTTGGTCAACAGACCGACTCGCTTGCCTGCCAGCATCTGCTGCAACTCGGCAAACTGAAGCTCGATTCCCGGATGGTCGATCGATTCAAACTGGCGTTCCACCGCCGCGCGAAACTCCCTGCGGACACGGCCGATCTGTTGGTTGTCGCGAGTGGGATGGACGCGGTTGGTCAGCAGCACGATGTAGCGGTTGCGATGCAAGTCCAACTGCATCGAGGTGCCGGTGAACCCGGTGTGGCTCAGGATCTGGCCGCCGCTGTCTGGAACGACGTTCCATCCAACAGCTCGTCGCGTGTCTCCGACCTGGCGAGGCTCAAAGAACTGGTCCACCACCTGGCGTGGAAACAAGCGACTTTGCCCCTGGGCGGCCCGAAGCAACTCGGCAGCCAGTTTACCCAGATCTTCGGCGGTGGCGAATAACCCGGCATGCCCCGTCTGGCCCTCGCCGGCTCGAGCGTTTTCGTCGTGTACCACACCATGCACCAATTCACCGGTGGCAGCATCGATTTCCGTCGGCGGAATCCGTGGAAGCAATTCCGCCGGTGGACAACGCCACGTGTTGGTCATTCCCAGCGGGTCGAACACCAGTTCGCGTTCCAATTCGGCCAGCGGTCGACCGCCGGCGCGAGCCGCAACTTCGCCCGCAAGCATCAGGCCGATGTCGCTGTATCGATGACGGTCGCCCGACTCGGACACCAGCGGAACTCGACAGACTTCGGCAATCAAATCGGCGTACGAATCGACCTGTTGATAGAACGGT
>SKVE01000364.1 GCA_007129635.1 Planctomycetaceae bacterium | reverse complement strand
CCGTACGTGCGGTTCTCCCGCATACGGCTCTCCGGTTGGTAGTTCACCGCAGAGCGGATTGACTGACAGAAACATGGGCGGCTTCCAAGCTGAACAGCCCAAGCTCAGCAAAGTAGACGTTTGGCCAGCGTTGATGATCCGAGCCTCGGCCGAATCGAGTTCGTTATCCTACGGACTAGTCGTTCACCTTCAGTTGCTCTGCACCCTCTTTCACAAGGACGCAGTTTCTTTCGGTTACAGAGTTCAAACCAAACTCTGACGGGGGCTTCCACCCCGCTGATTCCATCCGCGCACTGGCGCACTAGCAGGCACACTTCGTATGCCGTCCGCCCCCCCCTCCTCCACGATCCTATTCCGGCAAGACTCGAACATGCAGGCGGGCGTGGGCGCTCGCGCCGCCGGCGTCTTGGCGGTGGACGTGAACCAGATAGTGCCCAGGTTGTTTGTAACGGTGGACCACCGACGCGTATCCGTCGGGAGCGAGCGGCTGGAGGTTGCCGTCCGAGCGGGTCTTCACCGTGGGGCTGTCATCGCCAAAGTCCCAGATCTCGTCGCCTTCGGAGATCCGAGACGCGCGGACCTGGAACGTCACGGGCTCGCCCGGTCGAATATCGAAGGTCGGTGCGTAAGCTGCGTGCAACGACGGAGCGTAACGGTCCGGTCGTTGAGGATCGATGACCTGGACGATGGCAAAATCATAGTCGATATTGCCGTGGCTGTCCGTTACGCGCAGGATCTCACTGTACTTCCCCGGCTGGTCATAGCCCTTTTGGACTCGCGGGCCTTGCGCGGTCGTGCCATCGGTAAAGGTCCAGTGGTACTCGGTGATCTTGCCACAATCGCTCCACGAATTCCTGCCGTCCAGGGTGACCGTATCGCCGGCAGCGATCAACTGTTGAGGCCGAGCACACGCCAGAACGAGCGGCTGATATTGTTGGCGGTAGGCTTCATGCAGGAAGGCAGAAGCGTTCTGCAGTCCCCATTGACCGGACGGTTGACGGCAGGCGATGTGAAAGTGCAGATGCGACCAGCCGCCACTGGCGCCCTCTTTGCCCAGCACGCCCAGCCGATCGCCCTGCTTGACAAATTGCCCGGCAACGATCTGCGGGTCGATGGTTTGGAAGTGGCTGTATCGATAGTACCAGCCGCGGTTGTCCAGCAGGTAGACGACGTCATACCGAGGCTGGACGGGCGTGTCGTCGGCGTGCTCTTGCAAGACATCCAGTCCCGACGAAACAACCAGCGCGTCCGTAGCGGCGACGACCTGGACCATGCCCTCGACGCCACCGATGTCCCAGCCGTTGTGGTACGCGACTCGGTTGGAAATCGAACTGCCTCCGTCGATCGGCTCGATATCGGCCCAAGTCAGCGAGGCGAACCAGCGTTGGTTGACCGGGTAGCGAAATGTCCCAGGACGTAACCATGGGGAACCGGCAGGCCACAGCCGCAAGCGGGCGTCGGCTTCCAGGCCATAGTCACGCCGCAAATTGTTCACGTTGTATCCCGCGGTCACGGCACAATCGATCTGGACTCCGCCCACCTGGATCGGCAGATGGTACAGGCCCGCTGACAAGGTTGCTCGCTGGCCATTGACCTCGACCTGCACCTCCGTCTTGCGAATCGCCTGGCGGATGGGATCACGATGCTCCGTGACTTTCAGCAGGCGGACCAAGGCCTTCGAACCGTCCGCCAATTCGACCTCAGCCTGCTGACCGATATGCAAGTCGACGACTCGCACCAGCGGTTCGATCGAGGACGGGGCGCCCGTCGCCGGAGGATTATCGGATCTCGCCGAGTTGACAAGACCGAACCCCGTAACCGCCCACAGACCCAAGAGAAATCCAACGACTGTCCTTCTCATCTTTCGTCTCCCCATGGCAGAAAATGGGCCGCTGCTCCTATCATGAGTCAGCCCTACTTTCTAAGAATCTACCCATGCCGCAAAAATACCCTTATAGGATAAACCGCCACCCGCCCTGTGAGGGTGTTTTATGCACCGTTGAAGTTTACTCTACGCCCGATCATCGGTTGCGTCGGACGACATCGACACGTGGATCTTTGGCAGCATCTGCGGGTTCAACCGGCTTCTGGGAAAGTGCTCGTCGTTACCGACGAGTTCACGGCAGCAAAACTCCAGATCGTCCAACAATTTGGCCAGATCCAAACCCTCGTGCCTTGGGCAGAATGGCTCCAGATGTCGCCGGCTGCTGTGGTAAAGCTTTCTGGCACCGCGAGTGTTGCGGCGGCCGAAGTGATGCAGGCAGACGGCTACCTGAATCAGGCCTTGATAAAACGTGCGCGATGGATCGCGACACTCCATCCAGAGATCTTCCCAAACCTCGTGCGCTTGGAAAAAATTTTCTTCGTTGAACCAACGGATTCCCTCGAGATATCTCGGATCGTAGCAATTTTCCTGCACGAGCTTTGCCTGTTTCTTGTTCCACCTGCCACAAATTTCGGCGATTCAGTGAGATCCACCTAACAAACCAAAGTCTAAAGGGGGGTGTTCGAATTGTCAAGTTGCGCAAAATCGAGCCCGCCCGCATGGGTGCCTTGACCTTCCGTACTTGACATGCAGGGGATAACAGGCCCAGAATTGCAACCTGTTGCGGGAGCACAACCACGAGCCAGCGAGTGCAGGGCCATGATACTATCGGGCGTAGAGATCCAGCAAAATCTGGGTAGAAGCATCGTCATCGAGCCGTTTGACCCAGCCAATCTGAATCCGAACAGCTACAACCTGACGCTTCACGACGAGCTGCTGACCTACGAAGAAGTGGTGCTGGATATGCGGCAACAGAATCGCGTGCGGCGAATCAAAATTCCGGAAGATGGCTTGGTTCTCAACCCGAACCAATTGTACCTCGGCCGGACCGTCGAACGCACGGAGACGCACTCGCTGGTGCCGATGATCGAAGGCCGATCCTCCATCGGCAGGTTGGGCCTATTTGTCCATGTGACCGCCGGCTTTGGGGATGTCGGTTTTTGCGGCTACTGGACCCTGGAGATCTTCGCTGTTCAACCGGTCCGAATCTACCCACGCGTCGCGATCTGCCAGATCTTTTACCACCAATTGGAAGGCGAATTCGAAGCGTACAGCAGCGACAAATACCAGCATAACCAAGATATCCAACCCAGCATGCTGTTCAAGGAATTGAATCCGGATGCCCGGCGATACGACCCTCAACTGAAACTGCCTTTCGACGATCAGGATCCGGTGTATTGATGTGTTGAACTGGCTTGTCGCAGCGGTTCTGATTCTGATTTTGGCCCTGATTTTCGACTTTGGGCTGTTGGCTTACGCCATGTACGCGCTGTTGGCGGTTTTGCTGGCCAGCCGTTGGTTGACTCAGCAATGGTCGGACAGCTTGGCGGCCCAGCGGGAGTGTAATCGGCTGACAGCCGAAGTCGGCGACACGGTAGCCGTGGTGGTGCGGGTCGAGAATCTCGGGCGCATCCCAATTGCCTGGCTGCTGCTGGAAGATCTGCTGCCACGCAGCGCCCTGATCCACGAGCCGCCGAATCTGCGAGTGCTGGGGCGTCGTGTCCAACTGACGATGTTGCGCGGCGGAGGGCAGCGATGGTTGCGGTACCAACTGCAGTGTCATCGGCGAGGTTACTACCAGTTGGGACCTCTGGTGGTGGAAACGGGCGATCTGTTTGGCTTCCATCGTCGTTATCGCGTGTTGAGCGAACCGCATTTCCTGCTGGTGATGCCCAAGGTCGTGTCGTTGGAAAACTTTGACATTGCATCCCGGCGACCGATCGGCGAGGTGCGGATGTCGTATCGGCTGTACGAAGACCCGACTCGTATCGCGGGAGTGCGGCGGTATCTTCCGGGCGATCCACTGAACCGCGTCCATTGGAAAGCCACCGCGCGAACCGGCGTGCTGCACAGCAAGGTCTACGAGCCGTCGACGGTCGCAGGAATCACCCTGCTGTTGGATTTTCATCGGGACTCGCACGATCCGCAACATGAACCGGTGCGCAGCGAGTTGGGCGTGACGGCGGCGGCTTCGCTAGTTAACGCCGTTTACGAACTGGGACAACAGATCGGACTGGTGACCAACGGCCGGGATGCGGCAGATCGAATCCGCGCCGAGGGCTGGGATTATGACTTGCGCACCCGCGACGCGGCTCGGCGAGCCGCCAGCATGTCCGAAGCCAGCGATCGCTTACAACCCGTAATGGTCGAAACTCGTCGAGGTCCGGAGCAGTTGACGCGGATCTTCGAAACTCTGGCTCGCCTGGAATTGACCGACGGCTTGCATCTACCAGAACTGTTGATCGAGACGACCGGACGCATGCCCCGCGATGCCACCGTCGTCGCCATCTTGCCGTCGGTCAACGATCGCCATGTCATCGCCTTGCAAAACCTGCAACGCCAAGGCTTCGCTGTCACAGCCATCCTGAGCATTTATGAGGAATTCGAATTCGCGGCAGCCGCCGGCCCGTTGCTGGCAGGAGGCATCGAAACGCGACAATTGAAAGACGAGCCGAGCATCGCCGACCTGTGCCGACAATGGGCCATCGCAGCCGTTCGCTAGTTCCGCGAACTGCAAGCTCGCGCGAAGCCTGCCATCGGGCTCCCACGCCCAATCCGATCAGCTTGGTATTGGGCCGGAGTTCCAAGGTGCGCGTGAGACGATAACAGCCTTTGGGCAGAAAGACGATCTCGTTCTCGTCGATGGCCCGCTGGAGTGCTTGGGTGTCGTCGGCACGGCCGTCGCCCCGCGCCCCGTAGGCAGCCGTTTTGACATTCGCGGCACCGGGCGATTCGAAGCTGGGGAATTGCGGCGACCACAGATGACGCGTTTGCAAATCCGCGGGCGGCGACTCGCCTGCTTGCAGCTCGCAGACGTGCTCGACGGGCCGTCCGTCGACGTAGACCGGATAGCGGTATTCCCGGCCCTGATCGGTCTGCGGCCAAGCTGGATGAGCATAGCGGCAGATGCGCAGCCAACTCTGGACGTCGGCTTCCCATCCCACGGCATGGGCCGGATCGGCGAGCACCTTCGTCGCGCCGCGCACGTAGACGTTGTCCAGGTACACGCCGCGCTCGGACGCGAGGCAACTCGCAGAGAATAATCTACCCGCAGCGCTGTGGCCGGTCTCTGACCGAGCCAGCCCGGCGACCGAAGGTCTCCAATATCGCGGGAGACCTTCGGTCGGCGGTT
>SKVE01000320.1 GCA_007129635.1 Planctomycetaceae bacterium | reverse complement strand
TCGGATCGTAGAACGGAATTCATTCCGTTCGAGCCGCGCAAGAAACGGAATGAATTCCGTTCTACGGTGGGTGACACTCAGCAGACGCTCAAGCGCAGCCGGTTATTGCATCGTATAGTCGCACCCCCGCTTCAGATGGCGCAAAGGCAGGGTGCATCATTGCCCCGCCAGGACAGCCACATGTATAATCGTAGGCGTGCATAAATCTGTGTCGATTGGAACCCTGTAACCCTGTACGCCCAGGGAGGAAGGCTTGATGTCTGTTACCATTACGCTCCGCGAAGAGTTGGCTGACGGTCTAGCTCGGCAAGCGCAGGGCCGTCGCATGTCGCTTGAAGAATGGGCGACACGGATTCTGGAGGCGGCGGTGAGCGATGATCGCGGCAAAGACGCATGGCTTGAGCTGAATTCGCGTCGTCTGGCCCTGATCGCGAAGGAGTACGAAACAGACCTGACGGACGCCGAAGCAGCGGAACTGGCCGTCCTGCAAGATGCCGTAGCCAAAACGTGCGAGCCCCAGGACAGGAACCTACTGGGACGTTTGAGTGCCTGCGAAGAACAGGCGGACTACCCGTCCGCCCGGACCCATGAATGACGCAATCATCCAGGCCGCACGCACCGTGTTCGCGTATGCTTCGACGGACCATCAGCGGCGGCATGGTCCGCGAGGCTACACCAGCTACCGTGCCTACAAGCCCTGGCTTCGCGACGAGTTCGCGTTTCGGTGCGTCTACTGTCTGTCTACGCATGCCAGAGCTGTAATCGCAACCGCCAGGACGCCGAACTGCCGATCGCCCCGGGCCGAGTACCATTGGCTGCGCATCTCCGGGTGGCTACCGATGGTACGATCCAGGCTTTGACCCGCGAGGGACGACGGCTCGAAAGAACCTGCCATCTGAATCGCCCGCTGCTCGTATCCTTTCGCAAACATATGCTCGGATTGATCGAGTGTCTGACGGCGCGCGGCCAGTCGGATGACGAGGCGATCCTCCACGACCTGCTCGGCTTTCCGGACGATCTCCCGGACCTTGCCGCCAAACGCGCCCCGGCCGGCAATACAAGGCCAGAAGGAATCGTCCATAGGTCGTGGGGGCAGACTCGGATTTCGGGATTCAACCCCAACGCCAACCGTACGACAAGAGCAGCAAATGGCTGATCCAGCATCATGGGGATTCCATGCTGTGGCTGGCCGAGGTCAAGAACATCCGGGCTTGGCGGCCAGCACAAGCCAAGCTTGTCCAGCCGCGCCGTTTGCCGGATGGGTTGCTGGAAGTCTCCCCATCAATCCCCTGGAATCACACCCTTTTGAGGCGTATACCGCAGTCCTCTAGGCTGACCACTTTCTTCCAGAGCGCAAAGATTACCTGACATGGGCTATTTACATACCCACATAAGTTTCATGATGGTACAAAATCTGGCTTTACACATTGACCACATAAGTTCCATACTAGTACAAAAGCTGGCTGTCCCCATCGACGCGCGTTGCCCCGAGACATCTCGCGGGATTGACGATTCCGTCGTCGGAGGGCTACGATACCAGGTGTGGCTGTTCAATCAGGGGAGAAATTCCAATGGCGGAGTTGGACGAAATGGGGCGGGTGCAGACCGAGGCCACCATAGCGAACCTCAAGGATCTATGGGCGGCGGAGCAGGGGTTGATTTCGCCCGACCAGATTCGTCGCGTGACGATCCCCGACGCGCTGGTAGACACGGGAGCCACGTTGCTGTCGTTGCCGTCGGCGTTGATCCAACAGTTGGGACTCGTTGAACGCGGCAAGAAACGCATCACGAGCAGCATGGGCAGCGGCGAAGCTGCCATGTATGACGCGGTACGGCTCACGATCCAAGGTCGCGAATGCACGATGGATGTCATGGAAGTGCCTGACGGCGTTCCCGTCCTGATCGGGCAGTTGCCCCTGGAACATCTGGATTTCGTCGTGGACCTGCGCAGCCGAACGCTGATCGGCAACCCGGCACACGGCGGTGAGCACGTCTACGAATTACTGTAATGTCGGCTATCCGCCAGCCGTGCCCTTTCACGATCCCCGGTTGGTAGCGTCGAACAGCGGTTCCTGTTCATTGATCCCCCGTTGGCGAGGGCTATTAGAGTCAGACTTTGCTTTCGGTTTTCATCGAAGTAGCAGGCCACTGCGGTGTTTCTCGGATGGTTCCCTTCCGCTTCCCGAGCCTTGGATTCCATCATGGCGTCACTCCAAGTCATCGATGGGCAGTAATGTATTGGTTCCGGGCTCGCGGTACCGGACCAGTCCGGGAGACGTGGCCGCAACCCTGCCGTCCGGTGTGTACACAACCGCTTGGTCGCCGTTTCCCAGCAGATAGAATCCGCCGATCAGTTGGCCCGTTTCCACGCACAATTGGTGAATTCCGCGGCTGTAATGGGATCGGCTGATGATCCGCTGACCGTCCCGACTGAACTCGCACGATGCGGTCCAGACCGAGGGCGATTGGCCATTGGCGATGACCGGGATCGCTTCGAACTCGCGCAGCCTCTCACCGCTGGCCAGCTCCCACAATGTCGCCCGGCTGCCGGGTACGATCGTCAGCAGCCGTCGTCCATCGGGCGAGATGCTGACCGTCAGTGATGATGCCCCGGGCTCGCGGAACACGTGCAACGGGCGTCCTGAGCCGATGTCCCACAGGATGACTTCGTGGGCATGGGTCGTCAGCAGGTGGCTACCGTCAGGGGTGAACTCGATGCGGCTCGGCCGGCTGCTGGTCCAGTCGCCGTCGGCCACCTCGTTGGAGGTGATTGCACCTGTCTTTGCATCCCAGACGATCAACCCGCTCTGATAGACTCGCTGGGTGACCGCTGCCGATGTGTCCTGCGCCGTCGATTTGGCGATGTTCACCTCGGTGGAAACCGCGTCGACCAGCTTGCGACCGTCCGGCGTGAAGTGGGTGTGGGAGATCGATTGGCCTTCGGCGTCGAGCAGATCCGTCAGCTTTCGGCCGTCTTCGAAATCCCATAGCGCGCTCGGTTGGCGTGGAGAGCCGAAAGGCTCTGTCGCAAAACGTGCGCCGTCGAGCCCAAAGTCTGCATCGCCCGATTGGCTCCTCATCGGCTCGCCCGTCTCGTGCAACAGTTCGCCGGTGGCGGCAGAGTAAAGACCGGTTCTACCGCGGACGTTCATCCAGAGCGACCGGCCGTTGGGACTGAAGACCAGACGGCGAATAGGCGAGTGGCGGCCGAAATCCTGGATCATGGTTGCCGATTCGATGTCCCAGAGCGTGTGGGAGTTTCCCAGGAACGCGACTCGCTTCCCGTCCGGGCTGAACACGGGCCTCCCGTCCGTCTGGAACAATTTCTCTCCGTTCAGCGCGTCCAACAGGACCACAATCCGATGGAAGGGGGTTGCCAGGGCGACGTAGCGGCCGTCGGAAGAGAACGCGATGTGCTGGACGTCCGAAGCGGCATCGCCGAACAGCATGTCCATGCGCCACAAGGACTCTCCGGACTCAACATCCCACAGACCAACCAGCGCGCGCCACGCCTTCGACATGCCGCCGATCAGCAACTGGGTGCCGTCCGGCGAGAAAGCGGCGGACCGGATGGTAGAGGATGGCCTGAGTCCGCACAACTTAACGTCCTGCTCCAAGTCGCAGATCGTCAGGGTTCGCACGCCGGGCTCGCTGTATGTCCGCTTCGCGACGCGCCCGCCGCAG
The DNA here is from genome assembly GCA_007129635.1 of Planctomycetaceae bacterium. Lineage (GTDB taxonomy): Bacteria > Planctomycetota > Planctomycetia > Pirellulales > Pirellulaceae > SKKK01. Next base: position 1,509 of record SKVE01000320.1, on the reverse strand, counting down.
GGACTCATGACGCCGCCGGTATGGTGACCGAGCAACAGCGGCCAGCGCCCGGACGTGGGAAGGATGAAGCCTTCCAGCCAAAGCTTCGCCTCGGCAGGTATTCCTTCGATGGACGGCAAAGTCTCACGCACTTCCCGCGGAAAGGCGAACAAATAACAGGGTCTGACCCCGTTTCCTCTTTTGCAGCGCAAAGAAAAACGATCACGAGCGTCAATAGGGGGGCATCGACGCAGTCGTGATCGTTGTGATCGTTGTGACTTCAGGAACAGGAACGTCAGGAAGACGTCGAGGATGCCGCCATCGCTTGGACGACGGACTTGTACTTGGCCCGAGCCAATTCCAATCGAGCTGACAACGGGCACGACGTCTGCTGATCGCCGACCACATACTCGACCGGTGCTTCCTTCTCCCGGGCCTGTGCTTCGGCCGATGCCGAACAGCTCGTCTGCTGGCCATCCACCACGTAGCACATCTTCACCTTGTCGACCGCTTGACCGATCGTCGCGGTCCACTGTTGCGCCTCGGCCGAACACGAAGTGGACTTGCCACATGCGAAAGTCGTACCGCTGGCCGGGCAACGTCGAACCGAGACAAACGTGTTGACAAACCGCTCCGTCTGGTCGACCAGAGCCGCCATCGCTGACTGGCAGCACTGGTACTCCTTATCCGCCACCACGTAGTGGACCGGAGCGTTGTGCTGTTCGGCCAACTGCTTCGCCTGTTCGCTGCAATCGGTCTTTGCCGAGCCGACCGCATAGGTCATCCGTGGCAGCCGCTGCAGGGCTACCGACACGGGGCATTGACCTTCGCAGTCCCCTTGTTTGGTCCCGCATGCCGTCTCGCACTGTTTGACACACTGCGTCTTGCATTCCTTGCAGCACTTGCCGTCTTTGGCAACTTCGGTGCTCGTCAGAACGACGTCGGCCTTCGCACCACAACCTTGCGTGGCTACCGAACAAGCGGTGCTGCCGCAGGCGCTTGGGGACTGGGTTGAAACCAGTTGCTTCTCCGCCCCGCAACTCGCCTTGCTGCAACACCCGCTCTTTTCTTCTTTCGCTTCTACACTGACCAGCTTCGTCTCACAGCACGAAGCAGAACAGCGCGGTTCGGCAGACCGGGCGGCAACCGCGACGGTCCCCGCACAACTCGACGTCTGCTGAGCCGAAGGATCGTCCGTGCGGCCCATCAACGCACCACCTGCAGCCATCACCAAGCCGGCCACGATCACAAATCCGCTGAGCACAATTTTCATATCTGTCTCCATAAACATTAAGAGAAGTAAAGGCGAGAGGGTTCCGAATCTCTCCCTCACCTCGTTGGACCAGGCTGCTCGAGCGAAGAACAGCATCTTATCTTTCATACCGTAGAAGAGTAAGCGCCAGCCTGCCGTTCGACAACCTCATTCCGAATGATTTTCGGCGAAGTTCCCCAACTTTTCTTGACAAGACCGCAAGACCAACAGATCTGCTTATTGGTTATGGGCGCAGCCAAGCGTTTTGCCTTGGAGTG
>SKVE01000011.1 GCA_007129635.1 Planctomycetaceae bacterium | reverse complement strand
GGGAGCTGGAATCCGAGACGGAATCCTCGGAAGAACGCTCCGAACAGGATGAGAACCCGGATGCTCCGAGCGAATCGGAGCAGGAGTTGGTGGTCGACGAGAAGGAAGACAACGTCGAGGACTTCGAGCGACTGGACGAACTGGATCGCGAATTACCCGATTTTTTTGATGAATCGCCCAGGCGCTCGGCCAACCAGATCAGCGATGATGCGGATCGCCGGCAGGATCAATTCGCCAATATCGAAGCCCGACCGGAATCTTTGCACGACTATCTCTTGCACCAATTGGGCGAATTGGACTTGGAACCGCAGGAGCGTGAGATCGCCGAGCGGATCATCTCCTGTTTGGATGCTCAGGATGGCGGTTACTTCCGCAGTAGTTTGGAAGACCTGCTGCCGCCACAAACAGACCGTTCCCTGCTGAAGTTGGCACGACAGGCCCTGGGCATCGTCCAGTCGCTGGATCCGCCCGGGATCGCCGCTCGCGATCTACGAGAATGCTTGCTGCTGCAATTGTCCCGCGACATGCCGTTGTTCGAAGAGTTGCGAACGATCATCACGAACCATTTGGAAGATCTCCGCGATAACCGTCTGCCGGCGATCAAACGCAAGACCGGATACTCGATCGAACGCATCCAAGAAACGTGGGACGAATTGCGCAAGCTGAACCCGAAGCCGGGGGCGAATTTCATCGACGCCCATGTGCCGACCGTCACGCCCGATGTACTGGTCGAAAAGGGCGACGACGGCAAGTACCATGTGATCGTCGACGAATATCGGACGCCTCAACTGCGGATCAGCCAGTATTATCTCAATCGATTGGCCAACGGAACGGCCACCGACGACGAACGCGACTATATTCGACGCAAGTTGAACGCGGCTCAGTGGTTGATCGATTCGATCGAACAGCGACGCAATACGCTGGTGAAAGTCGCTCAGGCGATCGTGGATTATCAACAGCGTTTTCTGGACGAGGGACCTGAGTTCATCGAACCGTTGAAGATGCAGCAGATCGCGAATCAGGTTGGTTTTCACGTGACCACGATCAGCCGCGCCGTCGATGATAAGTGGATCCAGACCCCCCGAGGCATCATGCCACTGAGGCGATTCTTTGTGGGCGGCACCCAGAGCGACGACGGTGAAGAGGTGGCTTGGGACACCATTCGCATCAAGTTGCAGGAAGTGGTCGACCAGGAAGACAAATCCAACCCCTATAGCGATGAAGATCTGGTGAAGCAATTGCAGCAGCATGGCCTGAAAGTCGCTCGCCGAACGATCACCAAGTACCGGCAGAAAATGGGTATCCCCGGCTCGCGTCAACGCCGCGACTGGGCCAAAGTCGATACCTGATCTGGCTGGGCCATTCAGAAACCACCTGAGCTTGGGTCGTGGAATCGATTTTTTCAGTTTGGGTTGACTCCCAACAGGGGAATCTCTATTGTTCGGCCGCTGATTTTTCTATCGAGCGGGCCTTGTTGCCTGCTTGCACGATTTCAGCAGTGCGCGGTTTTCTCTCGTGGGTATGCACGGATGCGTACCAGAGCGGCCGCGGTGAGCCTCGTGGATGGAGTCGCGATAGGCATGATGCCGCAACTGTTATCGGTTCCTCGAGCACCTTGGATCGCCTGGTTCGCAGCGGTCATGTTCACGACGCTGGTCGGCTGCACGTCGACGCTCTTTCATGCCTCGTCTGCCAAGTCTGGGATCGATTTGGAGGAATTCGAGCCCGATGATGCTCAGGCGGTTCGCTTGGTTCGGGATTTCGTTATGCCCTGGGGAACCAACTATATCGCAATTGAAGGCGTGGCAATGGTTACCGGTTTGGGAGTCGATGGTAGCGATCCTCCCCCATCGGGTCAGCGATCCAACTTGTTGAATGAAATGCAGACCCATGATGTCCGCAATCCCAACTTTGTCCTGGCGTCGGTCGATACATCGCTGGTTCTCGTCAGAACGATTCTGCCGCCGGGCGTTCAGAAAGGGGATCGGTTGGATGTCGAGGTGCGAGTACCGGCTCGATCCGAGACCAGGAGTCTTGAGGGTGGATGGCTGATGCAGACTCGGCTGCGCGAAGTCGCCGTTTTGAATGATTCACTCCGCACCGGAAGGGTGTCCGCATTGGCCGAAGGACCGGTGACGATCGACAGTGTGTTCAGCGATAGCGAAGATAAGGTTCGAGAGGTCCGCGGAAAAGTCCTTGGCGGCGCTATTTCGACGACATCACGCTCCCTTGGTTTGGTGGTGCGCAGTGAGAACCATTCCATCCGCACTGCTAGTTTGATCGGCGCTGCTATCAATGCCCGTTTTTTCAGCCATGATCGAGGCATTAAACGAGGGGTTGCAACCCCCAAACGCGATAATTACATCGAATTAGAGGTTCACCCGCGCTACAAACACAATCTGGCTCGTTATATGCGGGTCATTCGGGCCTTGGCCGTCAACGAATCGGCACCCGAACGTGTTGAGCGATTGGAACTGTTGGAGCGGCAACTGTTGGAGCCTGCTACCGCGGCTCCCGCCGCTCTGCAACTGGAAGCGATCGGTCGCGAGGGTATCCGCTTGCTGCATCTGGGCCTCCGCTCGGAAGATCCCGAGGTCCGATTCTATGCAGCCGAAGCGCTCGGTTACTTGGACGATGCGGCAGCCGCCGAACCGCTGGGAGAGATCGCTCGAAACGAACCGGCATTTCGCTGGCATGCCATCGCGGCTCTTTCCGCCATGGAACACATCAGCGCCCATGACGAACTGAGCAAGTTGCTGCACGTCAGCAGCGCCGAGACCCGCTACGCTGCCTTCGTGGCCCTGCGCACGAGGAGTCCTTCCGACCCCTTGATTAGGGGCGAGAGATTGGGTGACGCCTTTCAATTACACGTGGTCAACAGTACCGGACCACCGATGATTCACCTGTCCCGCTCGCGGCGTGCCGAGGTTGTTTTGTTCGGGCCACCCATGGAACTGGATTCGCCCGACTTTATCTATGCGGGAAAGCAGATTATGCTAAAGGCCGATGGGGCAGATCGTATTCGGGTGATGCGATTCGCCGCTCGAGAGGAGGATCGGGAGGTTTCCTGTCCACCTTTGGTTGATGAAGCAATCCGTAGAATTGTCGAATTGGATGGTACCTACTCCGACGTTGCTCAGTTTCTGCAAGAGGCGCGGAACAAAAACTACGTGGACGCTCGATTGGTTGTGGACGCGCTACCTTCGTGGGGCCGCGAATTCCGACGTTCGTCTACCAAAGATGGCCAGGCACCGGACGAACCGGATCGTCCGGTCGCCAGCCCGATCCCGGGCCTGTTCGAATTTCACCCTTCGGCCTCGAACCGGTCTCCGGATTCCGAGGACGAACCCCTGTTCGATGTGGAAGCATCGGATGAGGAATCCGACAGGCGCTGGTGGAGCCGACTGGGCGACTGGTTTACCGGCGGCTGACGTCCCGTGCATGAGAGGGCGGGCTGGACGGTTTTATGCACGAAGAACACTCGAACCACCCACCCGCGCCGGCGTGAACCAATGCTGAAGGCACTTGAACTGATCGGCTTTAAGAGCTTCGCGGATAAGACGCGGTTCGAGTTCCCGGAGGGCATCACGGTCGTGGTCGGCCCCAACGGCTCGGGGAAGTCCAACATCGTCGATGGCATCAAATGGGTGCTGGGCGAACAGAGCGCGAAAAGCCTGCGTGGCAAAGAGATGGCGGACGTCATCTTCAAGGGGACGGGAACCGGCGGGCGAAAACCGGCGAATACGGCGGAAGCCACCTTGGTCTTCGATAACAATCAAGGGGTGCTGCCGATCGATGCGCCAGAAGTTCATATCACACGGCGCGTGTATCGCAGCGGCGAAGGCGAATACCTGATCAACGGCAAACCGTGTCGCCTGAAGGATATTCGCGACATGTTCCGCGGCACGGGAGTCGGCGTTGATGCGTACAGTCTGATCGAACAGGGCAAGGTCGACCGCTTGCTGCAGGCCAGCCCCAAGGACCGTCGAGCCATTTTCGAGGAAGCGGCGGGGATCAGCCGATTTAAGGCCAAGAAGATCGAGGCGCAGAGGCGTCTGGAACGGGTCGAACAGAATCTGCTGCGGTTGTCGGATATTGTGGAAGAGGTGGAGAGCCGTCTGCGTAGCGTGCGAGCACAAGCCTCCAAAGCAGAACGATACCGCGAGTACAGCGATCGTCTGCAACAACTGCGCACCCAGATGGGCCAGGCCGACTGGCGGCGACTGTCCGAAAAGCTGGCTGCGATCGAAGCGCAGCGAGGTGAATTGCTGGTAGAGATCGAACAACTGACTGGCGAAACCAGCCTGCTGGAAACGCAGTTGCACGAGGCGGAGCGAGCGGTGGACGAAGCGGCAGATCGGTTGCGACAGGATGAAGCCGAATTGTCCAACAGCCGCGAACAGATCGCGGCGCGGGAAGCAACGATTGTCAATCAGCGGCGACGCCAAGACGATTTCTCCGACGAAGCCCGGCGGCACGGGGACCAGTTGCGCAGCGTTACCGGCCGAGCCGGCGACGTGACTCTGCGGCTGCGCGATGTCCGTGCCGAATTCGAACAGGCGCAGCAGGAATATGGCCAGGTTCGTTCACAGTTGCAGAGCCACGAACAGGCCATCGCCGAATTGTCGGAGCAGATCGAATCGGCGCGGCAATCCAATCAGACGCGGCGCGCCCAGTACGTGGAACGAACTCGGGAAGCCGCTTCGCTGAGCAATCATGTCAGCAGCCTGGAATCAAAACTATCGTCCCTGCAATCCGCAGTGATTCGATCCAGCGGCCGTCTTGACGAACTTCAACAGCAAGCGATCGGACACGCGGAACGATTGGAACAATCGCGTAACGACGAATCGCAATTGGCCGAACAAGCCAACGCGAAAGGTGCTGCGTTGGAGGCCGTTGAAATCGAACTGGCCGAATGTCGCCGAGTGCTGGCGCGTCGCCAACAGGAAATCGGCGTGCTGCAAGGGAAGCAGAGCGGAGCCAGCCAGCGAGTGAAGATGCTGGAGGAGCTTGAACGGCAAAATGCTGGAGTCAGCAGTGGCGTCCAGCAGTTGTTGGCCGAAAAGCGGGAAGCACCCGCAGAGCAAGGCTCCCAAATCCATGGGATGGTGGCGGATCTGCTGGAAGCAGCGGTGGAGATCGCACCGCTGGTGGATGCCGCGCTGGGCGAAGCGGCCCAGCATATCGTCGTTAGCGG
>SKVE01000132.1 GCA_007129635.1 Planctomycetaceae bacterium | reverse complement strand
CGAGGCTGAACACGATACTCTTGGGCGTCACCGCCTTGATCTCGACCCACATGACCCAGGCGTGCAGGTCGCCGTAGGCCGATTCGCCACCGACGTAGGCCGACGGCACTCCCAGGCTCTGGCCGACTCGGGACGCGAAATCGCCTTGCAACGCACAGACGCCCCCGTAGGTCCGCAGATTGGCCAACGTGTACGGGTGGCCGTTCATGCGAGCCTGCTGGCTTTGGCTTTCCAGCATCAAATTGTCGTAGGGAACGTCCTGATAACACTTGCCAAACATGACTCGACGAACTAGGTAGTGCTGCAACGCCCAATTGCGTTCTTCCCTGGGTGTCCGATGGTTGACCACGTGCACCAGGAACTCCCAAGGCAACCATTGCCCGCGGCCTTGCATGACGGGCTCGGTCTCCAGGAAGTAGCGAAAGTTGTCGATTTCGTCGGTCAACCCGTCCGGCAGGATCGCTTTGGCTCGTCGCTGGTGTCCTGTGTAATGGTAGATGTGCTGCGGTTGGTCCCATGTCACGGCGATGGCGATCGCCAGATTGGCGTACGGCACGATCTGTTCCGGAAAGGCATCCTTCAGCGACTGGAAAATCTGCAGTGCGCGGACGACATCGTCCGTTTGTGGATCGATCGCCAGGAATAGCTGCTCGCGGATTGCGGGATGGTCCGCCAGCCACTGCTGCATGGCCGGCAGGTCCTCGCCCCATGCCGTCTGGATCAGGACTTCGTGTAATCGAGAGAAACGATCGGCAAAGATCCGCCGCAACGTGGGATATTCCTTGACGGAAAAGAGCTGGTGATTACGGTGCAATTCGGCCAACTGCTGCTGGTCCTGGTCGGTCAGCCCGCTGGGGTTGACCGTGACCCGAGTATCGTCGTCCGGTTCGAGTAGCGGGCGATCGTCGAGGGTCGGTTGAGGCAAGTCGGTGCTCACGGCTGGCGCGATCGTGCCCGCCGGCGCTGGTAGATCGTCTGGCGCGGCGACGCTGTCGGCCATTTCGTCGTGACGATCCGGCGATGCATCTTGCCCATCTGCTGCCGTCTGGGTCTTTTCGATATGCATGCCTGCGGCATCGGCTGGCTGTGCGGCCGCTGCAAACCGATCCTCGGGCAACGGCTCCTGGGCCGCGTGGGCCAGACGATCTGACGCGTCATCTTGTTCCACCTCGGCGGTCCGAGCGTGTTCAGCCGATTGATCGAGCGTGGCATCCTGATGATCTTCGGCCGGGACGTCGGTCAGCTCAGACGATGCTTGCGTGTCTTCCGGTTTGGACTCGGTGTGCGAGGCCACCGGACCGCTTGTCTTTCCGCCCAGCAGGAAGACCGCCGCGACGCCGACCGCGGCCATGGCCAGGATCGAACCGGCGATCAGCCACATCCCGGGATTCCCGCGTTTCTTCTTGTGCCGTGATGCACCACGCACAGATCTTGCGGCCGCAGGGGACTTGCCGGCCGGTTTTGCCGGAGCGACTTGGATGGTCGGCACGACTTGGATCGCGGGCGATTGGATCAAGGGCGAATCCGGCGGAGCGGACGGCCGTTCTGCGACGGTGTTCACGGCAGCGCAATGAGGGCATTTGATCCGTTTGCCGCTCAAAGAATCTTGGACTTTCAGGAGCTTCGAACAGGATGTGCAGCGAAACGTCAGCATGGCAACGATCTCCGGGCCGTTCCGTTTTCAGACTTATCTCTACTCTAACTTGCCTGGCGGAACGAGGTCAAGCCACTTCGATCCGCCGCAGGGGCTGCCCATCCATCAGCCCACATCCCTTGAAACCCCAAACCATTTCCCTCATTGCAAACGTCAACCAGCATTCGCTACCGAACAAAGCGTGCTCCTGCCGCAGCAACCACCCCAACGAATTTAGGACTCAGCGAATACCCGGACCCGAATTTGTTGATCCATCGGCGACAATGAAGTTGTGACGATCCCTGTGACTAAGGACGAGCTTTCAGGATTCCATTCAGCATTTGTCAATCTGCCAATCGAGTATCTGTACCACGACGACCACATCAATCCACGTGCCATTGGGAAGAACCTGAAAAAGCTCGTCGAAGAGTTCCACAAGAGGCTCCCCCAGCTTCACGTGGCGCTTGCGTGGGTCAATACGACGAATGGAAATACGGCAAACATTCAAGTCTTCGACGGCCAGCATAAGGCTGCGGCGCAGATTCTGCTTGGGGTCCGTATTCTCCCCGTTGGAGTGTTCATCAATCCCGATACGGACGTGTTGCTCACGGCCAATACACATGCGGGAACGACACTGCGTCAAGTTGCCTTCGACAAGTCGGTCCAGCGTGGCCTGGGAAGCTCACTGCTCGCTGATCGCATGGATCAAATGGGGCATGCTGGCATTAGATGGCAGCGGGCTATCAAATGCAAACACCGAACTCTTGGCCGGAGGAACACGTTGCGTGGACCTGCGATCTGCGGTAGCCTAGGTTTGAACGGGCACAGCAATCACTCGGAGACGAGGTATGTCAATGGTTTCGATCGAGGAACGGGTTACCAAATTGGAGGGGTTGGTGGATGAACTTCGCGAGCGGCGTGCGTCCGCCGATATCCCCTGGCGCGACGATTGGAGAAGCACCGTCGGGATGTTTGCTGATGACGACGTGATGCAGGAGATCCTGGACGAAGCGCAACGGATTCGCGAGGCCGACCGAAGGCAGGCCGACGCATGCTAATCTGGACACATCGTAACGACCGTCGTCTCGTTCGAGGAACAAGTGCGAGCGTGGCTGAACGTGATCGGACGTTACGCTGACGTGAGCCGTCAGGTCACGTATTACGAGCGTCTTGGACGGCTGACCGATTTCTTCCACCGGTGGCGCATGTTGCCGTTTGATGATGCGGCCGCAGATGAGTTCAAACGGCTTCGCCACGATCGTATTCGCATCGGGACCACGGACCTGAAGATCGCCGCCGTTGCCCTCGCGCATCAGGGGACGCTCCTGTCGAGCAACCTCCGCGACTTCGATCAAGTCCCCGGACTGCGCGTCGAAGACTGGTTGTACGGCTGAGAGTGCCGTTCCCCCTTGGAACTCAACGACCAAATCACATTCGAGCTGAAGCTGGGAGCCCGTACTAGGGAATTGCGAATGTGCCGAAGGCCGGGCGGTGTGTGCGCCAGAACTTCTCCACAAAGCTGAATGGCAGGATCATGCCGACGGGAGGACGAAACGGGTGCCATCAACACTTCGCACCGCTGGCGTAGAACTCCGATGAGTCCGATTTAGTCGAGCGATTGGGATCGGATTATCGTTTTCAACGTGGGAATCTCAAGGAGTAAGCACCGTTCGAGAAATAACTGACGCACTTTCTGCCCCCTCACCCTGCCCTCTCCCACGAGGGGCGAGGGGACATTGGACAGTTATTTCTCAAACGGTGCTAAGGCGGCTCGAGTGATCGAGGCGACTGACTTCTTTTGTCGCAGATGCAATCGCTTGGCAGCGTGCTTCGTATTGAAACTGAGGCCAGCTAGGTCGCAAACGCCCCACGGCATCACGAACTCCCGTTTGACGTGCAGACCGGCGCGCGTCATCCAGCGAGTCACGCTGGGGGCCATGTCTGATTCGCGAGGAAACATCGAACTGCACCTTGCATACTAGCTGGAGTAACGGGCTTGATCCCGTATTGTATCGGGTGGTAACGACGCGAGCCACCAGCCATCTAAAGGTTTACTCGAGTCGCATGGGCTGTCGTTTCCAGTAAGTCAGGCTGCGCCACAACCATTCCACCGGCCCGTATCGAAAGCGGCTCATCCAAATCGGCGAATAGACTAGCTGGATGGCCAGGATCGTGACGACGACCAACGCCAACTGCCAGCGTTGCAAATATCCGAAATAGCCGAAGCCGTGCCCGTAGAAGATGGTCGTGCATACCACCGTCTGGACCAGATAGTTGGTCAGCGCCATCTGGCCCACGGCCGCTAATGGTTTGTGCCAGCGGGCGTGGGAACCGCAACGGTACAGGAACATCAACGCGCCGACCATGCCCATGGCGCTCAGCAGGCTGCCCCAGTAATTCCATTGGCTGCCGAAGAAAAATCCCGTTTCCACCGTCCAGCCGTGTTGGTCGTTCCAGTGCACACCGTAGGCACTGATGGCCGTCCCCGAAGCCAGCCCGACCACGGCCAGCGTCGCGTAGAAGGTGCGGGATCGCGCTGCCTGGAAGATACCCAACCGGTACATCCCCATGCCGATCAGCATCAGCCCGCCCGCTCGCCACAAGCCCCAGATCATCAACATGAACGTCTGGATCCCCAAGGCGGCCGTCGAACGCGGCAACGCCTGGTCCCACCACGATCCGCGATAGGCATCCAATTCCTCTTGCAACGTTGCCGCCGAAGGCGACCAGGTTTGAGCAAACTCCTGTACTGCCGGCTCGCCCCAGTAGGGCATCGACCAACCGCCCAGCAACATGATGATCGAGGCCACGGCGATCATCGACAGCCCCAGCGGGAACAAGACAACGATCGATTGCTTGCGGAACAGCCATACCAACAGACCGCACATGCCGTACAGGTACAGAATGTCGCCGTACCACAGCAGATGAGCGTGCAGCAACCCGATCAAAATCAGCCAACCCATGCGGCGGTAATGGACGCCGGCCGATCGGCCCGTCCGCGCCTCGGCTCGCGAGGTCATCAGGACGATTCCCGCGCCGAACAGCATGGAGAAGATGGTCATGAACTTTTGATCGCACATGACGTGCGTGAACCACCACACCCCATAGTTCACGCCGGTCAGATCGCCATAAGCGTACGGATTCATGTAGGCCATCGACGGCAGCGCGAAGGCCTGGATATTGACAACCAGGATGCCCAGCACCGCAAAGCCGCGCAACACGTCGAGCGCTTCGATGCGTTCGACGGTTGAGACCGGTGCGGCTCGATGCTGCCGATCCTCCGTCTTGGTCAGCCCATCGACCACCACCGCGTCGACCACTTCCTGATCGGCAACGCCGGGATCGTCGTTTGGCTCGTCCGCATCGACAGGGGATGTGTTCATCTGCCGGCTCCGAGGGTTGATCCGTAGGGTTCGAGATGGACGTCGGAGATCCAGAGAGTCCGTCCGGCGTTCTCCTTGGCGCCCAGATCGAATTGGACGAGGAACTCGCGAGCCTCGTCTTCCAGCACGCTGCTGGTCCGCAAGGTGTAACGTTGCGGGATGGTCCCGATCCCCTCGTGTTTCAT
>SKVE01000781.1 GCA_007129635.1 Planctomycetaceae bacterium | reverse complement strand
TCATGGTTGGCATCATCGAGTCCCTTTCTTACAAGAGTCATTTGCCGGGAACCGGCCCTTCGGGTGCTTCGCTTTCGATCAGCACGGTGTCTTCGTGTTCGTACGCGGGCGCACAGCAGCACAGCAGACGCAGGGGGACTGGACCGATGTTGGTGATCTGGTGCGTGGTTCCCGGTGGGATGGCGATGGCGTCGCCGGGGCGGACGTCTCTTGCCTGATCGCCGATCTGCATCCGTCCCAGGCCTTCAAGGATGTAGTAGATCTCTTCGGTCTGCAGGTGGTAATGGGCCGCGGTGGCAAGGCCGACCGGGACCCGCGCTTCGGCCAGGCTCTGCCGCCGGATGCACGAGTTGCGGTAGGCCAACAGCTCGCGGATCTCCGAACCATCTTTGGTGATAAAGGCGGGTACTTCTTCCAGTTGTCGAATGTCCACCGGCGTATCTTTCGTGGTTGTATGGCCTGGATGCCGCAGCAGGACGACATTCAGCGTTCGGTCATCAACCGTGCTGGGAAAGTCGGCTCGTCGCGACCGGCCACGGGCTTGCGCCGCCGAGGCTGCAGTTGGTCGATTTCGGCCGCAACGTGATGCCACTGCTGGGCTAGTTCTTGGACTTTGTCCGGATGCTGATCGGCCAGATCGTTCAGCTCGGTGCGATCGGCGGCCAGATCGTACAATTCCCAGGGGCCGCCGCGTGCCGAGACGATCTTCCAGTCACCACGGCGCAGGGCTCGGTTATCACTGAACTGGAAGTACAACCACTCGTGTCCGATCCGCTGTTCGCCTTGGAAGATGGGCACCAGCGATCGGCCTTGGACCGGGGTGATCGCCCGCCCAGCGAATTCTTCGGGGTATTCCGCACCGGCCAATTCCACCAGCGTGGGCAGGATATCGATCAGATGGGCCGGCTGGTGGGTGATGGTGCCGGGCTCCGTTCGCAATCCTTGGGGCCAGTGGGCGACCAGCGGCGAAGCGATCCCGCCTTCGTGCTGATTTTGCTTGTACCAGCGAAAGGGCGTGTTTCCTGCATGAGCCCAGCCGACATCGTAGGTCCAATACGATCGCGGATCCCAGGGCATGTATTGGTCGCCTCGAGTCCGTTCGAAGGGGCAGGCGCCGTTGTCGGAGAACAGCAGGATCAAGGTATTGTCCAAAAGGCCTCGATCCGCCAAGTGCTGGACCAGCCGTCCCATGTTCTGATCCACGCGATCGACCATCGCCGCATAGGCGGCCATGCGGAAGTCTTCCCAGTCCTGTTGTTGTTCGTTCAGGGAATCCCAAGCGGGCAGGTAATCGGGTCTGGGGCTGAGCGCCCACCGCGCATCGATCATCCCCATGGCGACCTGCCGCTGGTAGCGTTCTTGACGCAGTTGGTCCCAGCCGATTCGGTATCGGCCACGATACTTCATCACGTCGGCTTCCGGGGCCTGCAAGGGGTAGTGGGGCGCGTTATGGGCGATGTAAACGAAGAACGGTTGTTGCCGGTCCACGGCCTGGTCGACGTAGCGGATGGCGTAATCGGTGAACGCATCGGTGGTGTAGAAGTTCTCGTCAAATTCCGACCACGCCTGGCCATCCAAGCGGAACGTGTCGTCGCCCGTGAAGAAATTCGTCGCTCCCGACAGGTGACCGAAGTAGTGCTGGAAGCCGCGTTCGGTCGGTTCGCTTTCTAGATGCCATTTGCCGCTCATCGCCGTGAAGTAGCCCGCCTCGCGCAGCAGTTCCGCGAACGTCACCGCGCGATCCAAGGCCCGGTAGCCGGCTTGATAGGTGTACAGCCCGCTGAGGAGGCAGACGCGCGACGATTCGCACTTGGCCGTGTTGTAAAACTGGCTGAAACGCAGGCCTTGACGGGCGAGTCGATCGATGTGCGGCGTCTCGATCTCGGCACCGTAGCAGCCTAAGTCCGAAAAGCCCAGATCGTCCAGCATCACGACGATGATGTTCGGCCGCGGCGGTTCGCTCGCGAGCACCGAACTGGAAATCGTGGCCGCCACAACGACGCCGACGATCAGCAGGACCGAGCCATTCATCGACAGGGGATAGGTCTTCACCGATAGCTCCTTTGCTTTTTTCTTGTAAGAACCGATGTCAGCGAGTCCCAAAGTCTCGTTCGGTCGCCGTGCGGATCAAGTCCAGCGCGTCTTCGGCCAGCAAGTAGCCGTCTTGATGCAGCTTCAGCGCCTGCTGCGTGACGCCATGCAGGTACTGGGCTTGGTTCGGATAACGCTGCATGACCGAGCGTCGCGGGTCGCCCGACGATTGGCGTTGCTGGTCGGTCCACGGGAATTCCAGATAGCTACCGTCCAACCCGGCCAGCATGCCAGCCGCTCCGTACGGTTCCGCTCGCAGGCTCCAGCCCGTGAAGGTCGCCAGCGGCACAGCCACCTCGGGCAACCGGATGCCGGCCAATTCATTGCCATCTTCATCCACCATCGGCACCAGGGCTTGATACGTACCGGTCACCGTCGGCGGGACGGTATCGGCGATGCCCTCGCTGGGCCAACGTGGACCGAAGTCCAATCGTAGAGGTTGATAGCAGTCCTGCGGCAATTCGATTCCGGGGATCGCCGGAAAGGCCTCGCGGAACTGTTCGACCGAGACCAGCGTCCCGTCGTCGATCCGCGGGTACCGGCTTGCCGGCGGTTGGCGATCTTCGCTCACCCATCGGTCCATCGCCACCAACAGCGCTCGCAGCACGGGCGGGCGATGACGCAGGGGATTGCGAGGCGTCTGCCCGATCCCGGGGGTCGGGGGCTGGGCACCCAAATGCCCGCTGCCGCTGATTAGATAGATCCGCACGTCCGGATCGATGGGCAGATCCATCTGCCCTTGGACATCGGTGTGCAACAACGACGCGGCTCGCGACCAATACTCGGTGGAACTCTGCACGAAGAACAGTTTGGGCACATGGCCGGACCGCCGAGCGTGTTCCAGGATGTGGCCCTCTTGGCCAGTGACCGGATCGCGTTGTGTCACCGTGGCGAAGGGAAACGATTCGGAACCGCACAGCCGATCGCGGTGCTGAGAGGAATACAGGGTCGCCAGGCCAAAACGTTGGTTGAACAGGCCGCGGCCCGGTCCTGCGACATGAGCGATCGCTCCGTCGAAGACCACGCGGCCGTGCGAATCGGTATTGAAACCGTCGTAGATAAAGTGATGGACCAACCGCCCGGATTGCGAGATGCCGAACAGATAGGCATGGTCCAGCCTATTGATCAACGGGTTGGGCTGGCCCTGTTGATCGGCCGGTTCGTAACGCAGGAACGAAACCAGATCTCGGATGGCGGCCATCCCCAGCCCCGCGATTCGCGGCCCTTCGGCCGTGTAGGTCAGGTCGTACAACCAGCCGGGTTGCAGCCCGCCTTCGACGTACAGGCTGCGCGGATCAGGCACCACGGCGTCGTCCTGGTGGCGAGCGAAGCGCCATCGGTCGCGCGGCACCGGGATCGCTTCGTCCGTGCGCGTGCGGCGTTTGGTGAGAGTCGCAGAGGGATCCTCGATATCCACGGTCGGATAGGCATCAGCGACACCCCAGGGACTCCACCCAAACGTCCAACTGGGCGTCGCTTCGTCGACCGAGATCTCCAGATGGATCTTGCCTTGTACCGGTCGCCCGTCCTGCTGGGCGATCGGCAACCCGATCAGCAGCCGATCCGTACCGTCGTCGACCACATCCCCGTTCCAGCCGGACCACAGCAGGGTGTAGCCCTGACGCATCAAATAGCCGTTGCCCGCATGTTCCAGGGTCTGCGGATCGTTGGTTCGCTGGCCTTCGTTGAAGGTCCACAACGACAACAGGTTCCCTCGGTTCGTCACGTCGTACAGCAGCCGACGGTTGCCCCGAGTCGGGTCGGTGGGGCGGAGCATGAAGAAATCGCTCCAGTAAGCGACCCGCCCCTCGTCATTGCGCGGCGCCAACGGCAGGTCGGCGATCCGAGCGTTGGCCGGGTCTTCCGGGTCGGCTTCCAAAAATAGCCGACCTCGAACCGCCTCGTACGGCCCCGAGGCACCGAACGACTGGCCGTCAGCAAATGGCCGGCGCTCCTGGACATGGACACGGACCACGGCCCCAGGGATCGCGGTCGGACCCGCCAGGAAAAAGAAACTTGCCAGGATCGTTACCACACACCAGCGAGTCATCGTAGCCATCCCCCCGTATCGAAAAATTTCTGATCCATGCTCCGGCGGCGGACGTCATACGGCCGGGTTCGCCGAGGCACGGACCGCCTGGGCAACCAGCCAGACGATCACGGCCAGTCCGGCCACCATGGTCACCAGGAACATCACCAACGGTCCCCACTCGACCGACGTCGGTTGAGCCAGCACATCATAATAACCGCGCAGCTCGATGTTTTGCACCACCTGTCGGCTGGTCGCGTTCAGTCCGATGACCACCACTTGCGCGGCGGCGATCGCGGTCGCCTGCCAACGGGAAAAAGTCCGGGTTTTGGACGACCACATCAGCACCATTGGTATCGCGCCCGCTGCACCGGTGGCAAGCGTCAACAGCACATTCGGCATCGACCACATCGCGTCACGCACCTGCGGCAGCCAGGTGCCGAAGACGTACCAGGAGCCGAAGATCGCGAACCAGACAAAACCGACCGCATACAGTACCGGGGCGAAACGCCGGACCCAGCAACGATAGGCTCGACCTTCGCCCACGCCCATCCAGGCCGAATCCAGCACCATCCAGGCGGCGGTGGTGGTCAGCGCTAAACCCCAAAACATCAGCCAACGCGGCAAAAGCGTCGGGTCTCCGAAATTGGTGGCCGTACCCAGCGCCGCGCCGGCCTGGTTATGGGCCATGAACAGTTCCGGCCAGGCATCCACACGCACCATCAGGCTCAATCCATGCGTGAACAGAAAGCCGACGGTGAAAAACACCACGGCGGCGCCCCATCCGGCTGCGTGGTGCCGCCAGGTCAAAGCGTCGCGGCCTTTGCGGATCGCGAACGCATAGTAGTACACCGCGTAATACGCCGGGATGACCAGAAAGACGATCGCCAGCCACGGCCAAGCGATCAGGATCGTCGCCGGGTAGAACACTTTGCCGTAGGCCGCCTGCAGAAACAACAGCGGTACGATCCCCAGATTCACACCGAACGCCACAATCACCGGCATCTGCATCATCAGCCGAGCCGAAAAACGCTTGCCGGCGGGCGGCCCGAACGCTGCCAACAACATCGCCACCAAAATCCCG
>SKVE01000546.1 GCA_007129635.1 Planctomycetaceae bacterium | reverse complement strand
GAGATAATTCGAGGACGAGCAAAAGTCAAGTAGACGGCCGGGGTTCTTCCTAGGAAATCGCTGGCCCTGCTGGCTGGGCTCCCACGTCGTGCTCGCAGCCCACGCGGCCACGACGATCGATCGCCGCTTCCACCTGTTTGGGTAAAATCGATGGTAGAAATCTCACCTGGACGAGTTCCTGCGATTTGCTTTACTGTGCTGGTAGAGAGGCTTAAATCATGAATGCGAACAGAATCTCCAGGGTCAGCCTGTTTGTCGCGTGGGCGATTGCCGCAGGATGGGTTGTCAGCATCGAATCGTCGAGTGGGCAAACGGAGGTCAATCCGTTACGGGCTGTCCCTGCAGCTCAGCTCGAAAATGTGACGTTGGCTCTGCCATCTCTCCAGGAACCTGATTCTCGACCATCCGATCATCCTGCCGCATCTCCACCAAGCGACGGGGCATCGGCCAAGCGACTTCCCACGGAAGACCCAGCGGACGAAGGCTCTGGCCGGAAGGCGAGCACGCCGCTGGCGGGATTCTTGAGTTTCGAAGAGTTGAATCGTCGGCGGCTGAGTCTGGACGCGGCCCCCGAACTGGACGCGACGGTTAAAGCCGAGTTGTTGCAGCGATACGCCCGGGCCGAAGAATGGCTGCAGACGGCGGCAGAATCGGCTCGCCAGATCACCGCTTTGAATGCGGAGATCGAGCAAGCACCAACGAGGATCGTTTCCGCGCGGCAACAACTGGAAGAGCCGACGCCCGAAATCCAGACCCGTTTTCCTCCGGACGCTTCGGTCGAGGATCTGCAGAACATTCTGGATCAACACCAGGACCAGTTGCGCGCCGCTCGCGAAGAACTGGCGGCTCGCGAGGCGGCGACCAGCACACGTGACCGCAGGACCGAGTTGCTGCGTCTGACCGAAGAGACCAACAAGCAGTTGGACGAGGCGCGAAAGCGTTTGGCGATAGGGCCATCGCCGGAAGAACCTCCGGCTGCCACGTTGGCTCGCCGTTCGGAGGTCGAGGCTCAATTGACGGCGTTAGACCAGCAATTGCGCGCCATGGCGGTGGAAAGCCGGCGATTGGATGCGGTCGCCGAATTATTGACACTCGAGCGCGACTTGATCCGACGCCGCGTCAGCTACCTGGAAAAGACAGTGGCGGCTTGGCAGGAGGCCGTTTCGCGGCAACGAAAGATCGTGGCCCAGGCGCAGGTCCAAGAAGCCAAACAGGTTCGCGAGCAGGAGCGTGCCTGGCAGGAGATCGATCCCACGCTGGAGGAACTGGGGCAAGGCGATGCGGAACTAGCGGAAAAACGGGCGGATCTGGCTTCCAAACTGTCGGATATCACCCAGGAAGTCGAGGCGAAAGCCAAGCAGTTTGACGACGTACGGCGGGCGCAGCGCAATACGATCGAAAAGGTGGAAGCGGCCGGGCTGTCCTCGACCATCGGGCTGATGCTGCGCGACCAGCGTGAACAACTGCCGGACGTCGCGCACCTGCGTTCGCGGCTGTTGTTCGTCGAACGCGAAATGCCCGATTATCGCTACCAGGAAATCGAGCTGAACGAGCAACGGCAGCGCATCGGCGATCCCGAAAGCAGTGTGCAGGATGTCCGTGACCGCTTGACGCACCCCATGTCCGACGAAGCCTGGAAGACGATCGAACCGCGAGTGCGCGACGTGTTGACTCGCCAGCGCCGCATATTGGACGATCTGCTCCGCGATTACCGAACCTATTTGGATCGTCTGAGCGATCTGGAGATCAACACGCGCCGGCTGCTGAGCCAGGTGCGTGAATTCGCAGATTATATCGACGAACGGATTCTGTGGATTCGCAGTACCGAACGCATCTCGCTTCGCACTTTTTCCCTGGCTCGCGAACAACTGCAGCGATTGGTCGCTCCGAGGATGTGGGGCGAAGCGTTCCAGCACGCCCGGCATGGTGTCGGACATCAGATGGCCCCGCTCACGGGCCTGCTGCTGCTCTGGGGGGGCTTGTTTCTGACTCGACGAGTCCTGCGCAGTTGGTTCAAAAAGCTGGTTCGCCCGATGGACGATAGCCTGTTTCAGGGCGTCTCGGCCAACGTGGAAGCAGCCGCCCTAACCATCGCGATCGCTTCCATGTGGCCCCTGTTCGTGTGGTTGATCGGATGGGCTCTCACCCAGATGGCGTTGGCAGATGGCGATTCGGCCAAGTTGATATCCGATGCGGCGAAGGATCTGCTGGCCGCCGTGGGCAGCTCGCTGACAACCACCGCCTACGTGTACTGGCTGGCTGAAATCGCGCGCCAGGTGTTTCGTCAGCAAGGTCTGGCAATCGGGCACCTGGGCTGGGACCCGACGACCGCCGAACTGGTTCGGAAGACCATCCGGCGCTTGATGCTGATCGGCCTGCCGCTGGTCTTGCTGGTGAACTTGACCGAGGTGGTGGACCAGGGGCAAGCTCGTGATTCGTTGGGGCGGCTGGTGTTTTTGGCCGCCATCCTTGTGTTGACTTGGTTGGCCTACCGCGAGTTCCATCCTCGCGGCAAATTGTTCGAATCCCTGTTTCATGTCGATGCCCAGCCGGCCCGTTATCGTCGACGCGTGGGGGTTTTTTGGCTGTTCATCGCGATGATGCCCGTGCTGGCGGCACTGTCGATCAGCGGTTTTCACTACTCGGCCAATCAGTTGGCAGCTCGGCTGATTGAATCACTTTGGCTATTTTTGGGGGTATTCCTGGTCCGCAGCCTGTTTGCCCGCTGGTTGTTCATCCGGCAGTGGAAGATGGCTCGCCGTCTGGCCGAAGAGCGTGCCGCCGAGGACAGCGAGATAGAGACCGAAACTGCTGATGATGGGGAAGAAACCGAGGTGAATCCTGCCTGCCAGGCTCGCGAAGCAAAACGCAAGGAGCAGGAACAGACGCTGGTGCGCATCGACCAGCAATTACAGAAACTATTGCTGCTAGGTGTTTCCACGGCGCTGCTGATCGGGCTGTGGATGATTTGGAGCGGCATGTTGCCTGCGCTGCGGGCATTGGACCGTGTTCCCGTCTGGCCATTGGGACGCGTTGTCGAGACCCGCGTGCTGCCGACGTTGGAATTGCCGGTATCCGAACCGACCACTGCCGCGCCGCACGTTCCGACACTGACCGTCTCCGACCAACCGATCATCCAAGGTACTTCCGTGGCCGATCTGCTGGTCATGCTGCTGATTGCGTTCTTGACCATCGCTTTGGGAAAGAATGTGCCCGGGTTGTTGGAAGTCACCCTGCTGGAGCGACTGCCCATCGATCGAGGTGCTCGGAATGCCGTCACGACGCTCAGCGGCTACGCGATCATGCTAGCCGGGCTCCTGATGGGCGCCAACGCGATCGGGCTCCGCTGGGAAAACGTCCAATGGCTGGCCGCGGCACTGACCGTCGGCTTAGGGTTCGGGCTTCAGGAAATCTTCGCCAATTTCGTCTCGGGATTGATCCTGCTGTTCGAACGACCGATCCGTGTGGGCGACATCATCACCTTGGGCGATATCGACGGGACCGTGACGAAGATCCGTATCCGGGCGACGACCATCACCAATTGGGATCGTAAAGAGCTGATTGTGCCCAACAAGGAACTGATCACCGGGCGGTTGCTGAACTGGACCCTGTCGGATCAGATCAATCGCATTGTGGTGGAGGTAGGCGTCGCGTACGGATCGAATATCGCCAAGGTCCGCCGATTGATGCTGCGGATTGCCAAGGAACATCCGATCGTCTTGAACGAACCGGCTCCTAGCGTGACGCTCGAGTCCTTTGGCGATAGCGCCTTGAACTTTGTCTTGCGATGCCATCTACCCAACCTGGAGAACCGTCTGGCCACGATCCATGACTTGAATTCAACGATCCATGATCGATTCAAACGTGAGGGCATCGAGATCGCCTTCCCGCAACTGGACCTGCATGTGCGATCGGGACTGCCAGGATCTTCATCAGGAGACGCTTCATGAATGCCGCAATGACTGCTCGTTCTGCCCCGACAATGCTCCGAGTCGCTTCAGTCCAATTCCAGCACCTGCCGGGCGACAAGTCGGCGAACCTGGCGACGATCCATGGCTTCGTCCAACAGGCAGCAGCCCGGGACGTTCGACTGATCGTCTTCCCGGAGTGCTGTATCAGCGGCTATTGGCATCTGCGGCATCTGACGGAGGAGCAATTGCGAGTGTTGGCCGAGCCCGTATTCGAAGGACCTGCCTCGCAAATGCTCCGGCAATGGTCATGCCAATACGGCATGACCATCGGCGCCGGCCTGATCGAAGCGGCGCCCGATGGCCGTTTGTACAACACCTACGTCGTCGCCATGCCCGACGGTCGTTTGCAGAGACACCGCAAGTTGCACGCCTTCATTCACCCCAGCGTCCACTGCGGCGACCAGTTCACCGTCTTCGGTACACCAGACGGTTGGCGAGTTGGCGTTTTGATTTGTTACGACAACAATATCATCGAAAACGCCCGAGCCACCGCGTTGCTGGGCGCTCAGATCCTGCTGGCACCCCACCAGACCGGCGGTTGCGATTCGGGCAGTCCCCATGCCATGGGTGTCATCGATCGCGCGGTTTGGGAGAATCGCCACCACGATCCGGCGGCGATCCACGCCGAATTGTGTGGCGACAAAGGACGCGGCTGGTTGATGCGTTGGCTGCCGTCCCGCGCGCACGACAACGGCATGTTCCTGATCTTCAGCAATGGGATCGGCCCCGACGATGACGAGGTTCGCACGGGCAATGCCATGATCTTGGACCCCTACGGCCGCATCCTCAGCGAGACCTGCCGAGCCGGTGAGGATCTGGTCATCGCCGACTTGGACCCCACGCTGCGCCAGCGATGCACGGGCGCCCGCTGGTTACGCGCTCGCCGCCCCGAGCTATACCTGCCACTCACCCAACCCACCGGCGCGGAACAATCCACCCGAGCCATAAGGTTCGAGCACCTGCCCGAGCCCGGATGACCGGCGAAATCAAGGCAACCCGATCCCGGAGGGATCGCAGCACATTCGCGCGGACATCCCTGCGGGATGCGACCAGGGGTGATCGCCGCCGGATTCCGCCAGGGCCACGGCCACCTCTTCGTCGAATACATCGCACAGCCGCTTGTACAACAACAGCGGGAAAATGAACTGCTTGTAGTCGCCCGCATCGATGTACCCACGCCACAACACGGCGGTGCTTGTTTCCAGGTAGCCAGTCGGTGCACAGTTAGGTGTGCTGGCGGAGCGTACACCCCG
>SKVE01000107.1 GCA_007129635.1 Planctomycetaceae bacterium | reverse complement strand
TCCTGCTGTTGGAAGGAAACGTTGGCAATTCCGTTCAATTCCGCGTTGGCCCGCGCCATGTTGATCGCGCGATCGCTGACATCGATCCCCAGGACGTGCTGAGCCTGCCCGATCCGGGCGGCCGCCAAGCTGAACGCTCCTGTGTAGCAAAAAAGATCCAGCACGCGGCGGTCCTTCAGGTACGCCGCCACCTCGCGCCGGTTATCGCGCTGGTCCAAATAAAAACCCGTCTTCTGCCCCGTCGCCAAATCGACTCCGAATCGTAAACCGTGTTCCTGGATGAACACCGGCCCCTCGGGCATCTGGCCGTACACGGTGCCCCCGACGGGCGACATTCCCTCGGATTTGCAGATCCCCGCCTCGCATCGCAAGCTGATGCTGTCCGGACCGACCAGATCGACCAACGAGGATACCAGTTGATCCTGACGCATCGCCATCGCCAGGCAATTCACTTGGACGACCAGGTGGCGCGCGTAACGATCGACGATCAATCCGCTGAGCCCATCCGATTCACTGAACACCAACCGCACGGCCTGATCGGGATCATCGCCGACCAGTTGTCGTCGGAATTCGATCGCCTGCCGAAGCCGCGTGTGCCAAAAGGCATCGTCCAGCGGCTGATCGGACTGCCATGAATACAAGCGAACTCGTAAGCGGCTGTCCGGGTTGTACAGTCCTCGAGCGATGAATCGGCGTTTGTCGCTTACCAATTCCACCACATCGCCGGGGCCTGCCTGGCCGTCCAACCGATCGATAGCCGATTCGAAGACCCAGGGATGCCTGCCCAGGAACGGACCGGAGCGTCCCTTCCGCAGAACGGCCAGCGTTACGCCATAGCCGGTAGCTGTCTCACGTTGCTGTTCCTGCGGACCTGCAAAACTCATGGCGAATCCTTCTCGACCGTTTGCGCCGCCGCGCGACGTTACCGGGCCTGGATATCCTGCGAATCGGAATAAGCGGCATAAGCCTGCTGTAAGTGGGCATGTTCGACCTCCGTCTTGTGCACCAGCAGGCGGTAGCGGAGCGTAAACGATTCGCCCGGCTGAAACTCACGCCCCTCGACACCGGGCCACCCGACGCACAGCGGACCGTAGCAGCGGGTGAGCCAAGTCGGTGGATAATCAGGATGATCCGGGTGGATCAGGATCGTGCCCGCCGATCGGTGGGGCGCGTCGGGGAAGTGGGAACTCAAACTGGCCCAGGGCAGACGTGTGTTCGAAAGATCCTCGGACGATGCCTGACCACTGCCCACGTGCCGGAGCGTTCGATCGGGCACTCGGACGATCGCGTCGCGGCGCGGCCAGACGTCGAATCGCACCGTCAGGCCCCCGTAGCTCTTTCCGGGACTGCCCACCAGCTTCACCGGCCGATCGGTGGGCGAGAAGACCAATTGCAGATCGATCGCCCGCTCGGTTTCCGAGGCCTGAAAGGCGCGAATCCAGATCCGTTCGGTCATGACCTGACGATCGTCCACAAACCAGCCGTTCTCGACGCCGATCACCGCCGCGACGGGCCCCTCGGACCGATGCAGCCACTTGATGAACCGCTGACGGATTCCGCGGGATACCCACAGATCGCAGTGCCGACCATCGATTTCCACGTGAGGCCAAGTCCAGAAGACGCCGTGATGATGGACGTGATCGGCCGGAAAATCGTCCGTCAGGACTTCTCCGTTCAGCCCCCAAAGTGGATGGATGTAGCAGGAACGCGATCGGCGGTAGTCATCTTCGGGCAGCGAATCGCTGATGATATTGCCGTGGTTGTAGGCCAGCACCCGATCATCGCCTTCGACCAGCTTGATCGAAGCGTCGCCTTTGTCCACCCATTGGAAAGCCGGTTGAAGAACCGGTTGATCATCGGCGAGGGGTTGCCAATGAAGCTGTCGAGTCCCATCGACGTCCGCTGATGATGGAATCCGCGTCAACAATACTTGGTCGTCTGTGGGCGTTCCATCCCCAGCGATGGCAGGTGCCCATTGGACCGGAAACTTACGGTCCGGGGATTCTCGGTCCACCAAGGCGCCGTGTGGACCAGGTCGTTCCGCTTGGATCGCCAGACACAGATCCTGATGGACGGCAGGTACCGTGATTTCCAGGCCGGTTTGGGCGGATGCCCAACGGCCGCAGGCAGCCAGTCCCATCGCGGTGCATATCAACAGAAACAACAAGGTGGGAAAACTTCTCATCGCAGGACCTCCAGGCGGGAAATCGGGTCGGGGAAACCTAGATTATTCACCAGCCAAGCGGCGTGGGTCAAGCAATGGTCCCCGAAAGTCGGAAATCAGCACACGATTTGTATCCGGTGGTTGAAATCAATTTGAAAATATCCCAAACTGTGGCCTACATTCCCACCACGTACATGGAGCGAATCGATGTCTGAAAAAGAATCTGGCGGAAATGCGGGTAGCTCGAAGCTCGAAATGGAAGCTCAGGAATTGCTGGCGCTGGAGAGTCTGCCGTTTGTGCCGCGCGCGACCGGATACATCAAACGGACCGGTCCCGGGTTGTTGCAAAGTGCCATGACCTTGGGCGCCGGCAGCGCGGCGGCCTCGGTGATCGCCGGCGCCTCGTTCGGCTATAAGCTGCTGTGGGTCCAACCGGTGGCCATGTTCCTGGGCGTGATGATGCTCTCTGCACTCAGTAACGTCGTGCTGACCAGCGGGGAACGGCCCTACAAGTCTTTTGGACGCGAGATGGGCAAATGGCTGGTCATCCTCTGGGCGGTGGGCACCATCATGGCATCGGTCATCTGGCATTTCCCCCAATATGGGTTGGCCGCGAGTGCCGCTCGTGACATGGGCGAAATGGCCGGTTTCTTGACGGTGCCCGACGAGGTGCTGGCGGCTCGGCAGACCGTCGCCGAAGCCCAACGGACCCTTGATCCTGCTGTGATCGCTCAGGCGCAGTCGGAGTTGCGGGCGACGACCAGCGAGACAACGTTCCTGGGATTGGGCTTCACCACCGCGGGGTTGATGTTCAGTTTCGGTGTGGGGACCCTTATCTTAGGCATCAACATCGTCACCACCTTTAACTACGGAGGTGGTTCCGCCGGGGTACGCCTCTACGAATGGTTCCTCCGCGGCTGTATCGCGATGGTGATCGTCATGTTTGGAATCGTGGTGGTCGCCCGCGTGGATATCGTGATCGAGGATATCGGCGAGATTTTCAAGGGATTCATCGGTTGGTACGGGATCCCAAACCTATGGGCGGCCGACGGCAGCCTGAATACCGATGCGGTCACCCAGGTGCTGGGCATGTTGGGCGCCGCCGTCGGCATCAACATGACGTTCCTGTACCCTTACTCGCTGCTGAAGAAAGGCTGGGGCAAGGCGCATCGCAAGCTGGCTCGCTGGGACCTGGGGATGACCATGTTCCTGCCCTTCGTGATGGTCACCTCGCTGGTCATCATCGGGATGAAGGTCGGTGGCGTTTATGACGGATCCGACGTGGTCAACACCACCATCCGACCGCTGGATGCGGCCAAAGCGCTCAGCGACGTCGTCGGTGCCAATTTGGGCCGGATCATCTTCAATCTGGGGCTGATCGGGATGACTTGCGGCGCGATCAGCACGCACATGGTGGTGTGCGGGTTCACCTTCTGCGAGATGCTGGGACTGGAACAGACCAAGAAGCGGTTCCGATTGTTTGCCTTGACGCCCGCGATCGGGATCACCGGCGTCGTCGCCTCGCTGCCCATCTGGTTCCCCGTCGCAGCTTCGGCCGTCTGCTTCACCATGTTGCCAATCGCCTATGTGGCGATCTTGATCATGAGCAACAAACGCTCGTACATCGGTGATGCGGTCGGGCAGGGCGCCAGTCGATTGGTGTTTAACATCCTGCTGGTTTTGGCCTTGTTGGTCGCCACCGCTGGATCGGTGATCCAGATCAACAACCGGGTCGTCCAGCCGATGTTCGCGAGACCTGCCCCCGTCGCTCCGCCCGTCCCCACGGCGCCGCTGCATCCGGAACAAACGGAAACGCCCGCTATGCCGCTGGATGATGCCGATTTGGACGAGGCCGATTTGGACGAGGCCCAAGTGGATGGTGCCCAAGTGGACGAGCCGGTCGACGAGGATGCGTCGCCAACCGAACCGTCCGACTCGAACTGATTCCGTTCGGCGCGGGTCTCTGACCCCGCCGAAACCGCCGACCGAAGGTCTCCCGCGATCCCCGTTCGGCGCAGGTTGCCCCCGTTCGGCGCGGGTTGCCGTTCGGCGCGGGTTGCCCCCGTTCGGCGCGGGTCTCTGACCCCGCCGAAACGGCCGACCGAAGGTCTCCCGCGATCCCCGTTCGGCGCAGGTTGCCCCCGTTCGGCGCGGGTTGCCGTTCGGCGCGGGTCTCTGACCCCGCCGAAACCGCCGACCGAAGGTCTCCCGCGATCCAGGAGACCTTCGGTCAGAGGGGTGGCTCGGTCCGAGACCGGCCACAGCGCTGCGTCCCCGTCGCGTTCGTACGCCTTCGGCTGACGTTTAACCGGTCAAGCTGGGCCGTTGCCTTCGAGCACGTCGGCCGCCCGAGCGATACAGCGAGGGTCGTTGTTCCGTGGGTTGTTCACCCAGCGATCGACAGCGTAGACGACCATGCAGGACGGATCCAAGGGCCGTAACAACGGCTGCAGAACGCTGGGCGTTTTCTGCTGCGGATCGAGCCAGATCGCCCAGTCGCCGTTCGACAGAATGGCGGGCATGCGGTCATGGATCGGCCGAGTCGTCTGGTTCGCGTCGGTGGTGATGATCGTACAGGACTCGACCGTCTCGGACGTTTGCGGATCGTTCCACGATTCCCACAGTCCGGCCATGGCGAACGGCGCCTCGTCGTGCATGCGGATATAGAACGGCTGCTTTGCCGTTCCCACCTTTTGCCACTCGAAGTATCCGTCGGCCAGTATCAAGCAACGTCGCGCGCGGAATGCCGCACGAAAGGCTGGTTTTTCCGCAACCGTTTCGGCCCGCGCATTGATCATCCGATTGCCCAGGGATCGATCTTTCGCCCAGGCGGGGATCAAGCCCCAACGCAACCGAGCGAACTGCTGGGTCCCCGCTTTGTTTCGCAGGGCGGCGACCGCCTGAGTCGGCGCGGCATTGTAGGTCGGTGGCAGGTCGGTCGGGACATCGCACGAGAACTGCAGGGCCAGTTGCTCAGCAGGCGTTCGTAATGTAAAGCGTCCGCACACGTCGCTAATCTCCCCTCCACTGGTTCGATCCGTCTTTCGCCCAGTTTTGTACT
>SKVE01000407.1 GCA_007129635.1 Planctomycetaceae bacterium | reverse complement strand
GGTGGTGGAAGTGCTGGAGGATGTGGCGACCACCATCAAGGGTATCTCGGTCTTCGACAAGGACGCCGGTACTTCGGCGATCGAGGTTACGATCAGCGTGCTGCGTGGGACCTTGTCGGTCGATCCTTGGGTCATCGGCGGCGTGTCGATTCCCGGAATCCAGTACCTGGCCGGGAATCGTGGAGTGGTTTTGACCGGCAGCCAGACGCAGATCAATACCACCTTGGCGGCACCCAGCGGGCTGATCTACACAAGCGACCTGAACTTCAACGGGTTCGATCTGATCACCGTGGTCGCCGATGACCTGGGCAACTCGGGAACAGGCGGCCCATGGCAGGATCGACAGACGATCCCCATGACGGTGCTGCCGGTGAACGATCCGCCGGAGATCACCTTGCCGGACGCTTCAGAATTGCAAGTGGACGAGGACCAACCGTTGAGCATCATCGGCGTGAAGGTGACGGACGTGGATGCGGAGGATGGCGATAAGGATCGCGAGGATTTCGGGGTGCTGACCGTCGTGTTGGCCGTCGAGGCATTGGAAGACGAAACGTGGACGGCCCCTGGAACACCTTCCGCTTTGGCGGGGACCCTGGCCGTGACGGCCGATATTTCCGATGGTCTGCCGGCGGACGCCATTCATTATTCCGAGGATGGCGTCACTTGGACCGAATGGACGCCGGACGGCAACGCTTCCCACGTGCGGCTGCGCGGCTTGCAGGAACAGATCAACACGACGCTGGATACCAGCGATGCCTTGATCTTCCAAGGTGCCCAAGACGTTTGGGGGGCGGTGCTGCTGCGAGTGATGGCCGACGACGGAGGACAATACCCTGCCACGCCCGGCGAGAGCACGTCGGAGGCCTCGCAGACGATTACCATCGCGTCGATCAACGATGCACCGGTCGCGACCGTCCCGCAGGAATTGATCGCCAACCGCAACCGGCCGCTGAACATGGCCGGGTTTGATGTGGCCGACGTAGATTCGGGGCCGTATGCCATCACCGTGACGCTGACGGTCGATGACGGAACCTTACGCTTCGTCGACACCTCCGCTTTGAATCTGGCTCCGGGCCAGGATACGATCACCCCCGAAGCGCTGACCGAAGCGGGTGCCGCGACGGTGACCATTATGGCGCCGGTCGCTCGGCTGTCGGCTCTGTTGAGCGACGCGACGGCTTGGCAGTACGTGCCGGAGAGCAACTTTGTGGGCGATTCGAATCTGAGCATGATCGTCAACGACGGCGGCCACACAGGCGATGTCCGCGATCCGGATACCGGTCAACTGGTGCCGAAGGTTTGGGAAATCGAAGCCTCGGTCTCCATCCAGGTTCTGAATGTCAACGAACCGCCAGAGATCTCCGCGCCGGAACAGGTGACGGTGGACGAAGACCAGTGGCTGGATTTTGTGAACGGTAACTCGGTCAGCGTCTACGATCCCGAGTTGGCCTTGGGGTTGGGTGACGGCACGGGAACCATCCGGGTCACGATCGCCGCCGAATCGGGGATCGTGCGTACGGATTCGGCGGGACCCGCGGTCTCGATCATCTTGGAAGGCACGCTGGACCATGTCAATGACCGCTTGGCGACGTTGCGTTTCCGCGGCAATCCCAACTTCAACGGCATGGCGTCGGTGACCATCCTGGCCGACGATCTGGGCAACTGGCCGCCGCCCGCCCAACAGACGACGCACACGGTCACGGTCACCGTCGATGCGGTGAACGACCCGCCGGTGATCACCATGCCGGGGGCGCTGTCGGTGCTGGAAAATCAATCGCTGGTCATCCCGTCGATCTCGGTGACCGATGTGGACATCCTGGAAGGCGATCCGACTCGACCCAACTACGGCGTCTTGACGGTGGTGCTGTTGGTCCAGGCCGACTCGGCTACCGATTCCGGCACGCTGCTGGTCGCCCCGAACGTCTCGGGCGGATTGCCGGCTTCGGCGATCCAGTACTCGACCGATGGTTCGACCTGGAACGAGGCCGGACCGGCGCCTTACGTACGGCTGACCGGAACTCAAGGACCGCTGAACGCCACCTTGGCCAGCGCCAATGGTGTGGTCTTCACGGGGGCGCCCGACGACTATGGCACGGTTCAACTGACCGTCGTCGCCGACGACGGTGGCCAATGGCCGGCGGACAAAGGGCAGAGTACCTCCGAAGCGACGCGAACCATCAACATCATGCCCAACCGGCCGGTGGTCGCCAATCCGGTCGGTGACCTGCAGGTCACCCAAGGCGATCCGGATCGGCTGATCGAGTTGTATCCGGGCGTGTTTGATTACGCGGGCAACGACCAACTGAGCTTTACCGTGGTGGTCAGCCCCGATCAACCGCGCTTGGTCGAAGCCACGATCGAAGGCACAATCCTGCGACTGAGGTTCCTGACCGAACCCGGTGGCGATGCCACGATCGATTCGACGGTCTCCGTTACGGCGTCCGACGGGCGACACTCGGCGACCGATACGTTCACCGTCTCGGTCACGCAAATACCCGAGTCACCGTTCGTCGCGAACCCGTTCGAATTGCCGCCCTACCTGCTGGGCACTAGCCAGGTCATCGTCGATCTGCGCGACCCCAATGAGTTCGGTCCGGTCTTCGGTCCGGACCAGTCGATGTTGGTGCTCGCGTACGTCGACACGGCCGACAATACGAACCGAAACCTGGTCAACGGCCAGTTGCTCCAGAACGATCAACTTCGGTTGAACTTCGTTTCCGGCCAGCTTGGCCGAGCGGTGCTGACCGTGCATGCCACTGACCCGCGGATCTCGGGACCAGAGGCTACGGTCAGTTACAGTTTCTCGGTCGAGGTCCGGGCGGCACCGGTGGCTCAGGACATCCAAACGCAGACGCAGATGCAACGGCCCGTTTCGGTCTTGGTCACGGCCAACAAGGAGATCGAACTGCTGGGAACCACGAATTCGAGCCTGTTGGAA
Source organism: Planctomycetaceae bacterium (assembly GCA_007129635.1). Lineage (GTDB taxonomy): Bacteria > Planctomycetota > Planctomycetia > Pirellulales > Pirellulaceae > SKKK01. The sequence goes on along the minus strand of SKVE01000407.1, from coordinate 2,302 downwards.
ACGAACGAATATCGTGTGGAGATCAGGCAAGAGACCGTCGGTGCCGACACCCAGTACACGATGGTCTACACGCCCAAAAACAGTCATTGGACCAAGGGACATCCGCGACCCGGCGAGCAACCTGATCGACCTGCCGATACATTCGAGTACCGGCTGGTCCGCGATAGCGATGAATTCGAGTCCAATCCGGCGACGGTGACGGTCGACGTGATGTGGCGACCCTTGTATCAGAATCCCTTCCTGCGCGAAGATGTCAACGGGGATGGATTCGTCTCGCCGATCGATGCGTTGATGTTGATCAACTACTTGAATGATGCCACCACCGATGCAGGCAGATTGCCCGATGAGTTGGATCCGGCGAACCCGCTGTACCCACTGGACACGCCGTACCTGGACGTCCTTGGCAATGGCATGGTGACGCCTCAGGACGTCCTGCAGGTGATCAATTACCTGAACAGCCAGTTCAACTCGTTGGACGGCGAGAACGGGGGCGAAGGAGAAGCACCGTTCGATTCCGTCGTGACCTTCGAATCGCAACCGATGATGGCGGGACCGTTGCTGGTCGTTCCCGCTGACGCGCAAACGGTGTTCCTATCGCCGTCGATCGATCGTAGTGGACAGACTGGAATCGTCCAGTTCCAGACAGGCGAAGCATCGGCGGACCCATCGATTGTCTGGAATACCCTCACAGAAGCCCGATCCCGCGAGGCTCAATTCGCTCAACTGGCCCGCCAATCCGGCTCGTTGATCGACCAGACGCTGGACGAACTGCTAGACGACATCGCATCGGAAATGGATGACAGCCTGGCAGACGTTTTCGCGACGGATCGTGCCCTGGGCGACTGGGTCTAAGCAGCACGAGCATCCATCTCCGGCCTGCGGTCGGCCGGAGATGCAACGGGATCGGGAGTCGTTTTCGGCCCACGACAAACCAGATCGCAGCCGCTTTAACCGAAATCGACTCCCGCCCCCTTTCCTACCGCAGACATCTAGACCGCCCACCGACGAAAAACGCTGTGCGGCTTGACGAACTTCGATGGACCGCTATTCTGAAGGGTTGACTCGCTCACAAACGGCTCAAGATCCGAGGTCACCACTCATTATGCTACGGACCGGACGCAACGCGTCGCTGATCCCGTTCGCAACGCGCGAACTTACCGGCGAACCTGGACCGATGCCTGACATCGCTCAGGACATGGTGGCCACGGTCGGCGGCGCGTTGGACTGGGTGGGCATGCAGGGCATCGAGGTAGCATTGCGGTTGCGTGATAACTCGGGCCAAGTGATGGTGACCCCCGCTCGAGCGACCGCGTGGATCAGTTTGGACGACCCGGATTCTAAGGGCATCCACATGTCCCGTTTGTTCCTGGCCTTGCATCGGGAACTGGAGCAGAACGAGCTGAGCATCGAATTGATCGATCGTTTGTTGTTGGATTTTGTGGCCTCGCACGAAGGGTTGACCCGTTCCAGTTATCTGAGCTTCCAGTTCGAGCTGATGGCGATCCGATCCTCGCTGCTCAGCAATCATTCGACGCCACGCAGTTATCCGGTACGCGTCGAGGGGCGTCGGCACGCGGACCGGGTACAGCATCATGTGCATGTCAGCGTCGCCTATTCCAGCACCTGCCCGTGCTCGGCCGCTCTGGCGCGTCAACTGCTGCAACGACAGTTTCAGGAACAGTACGGCGAGCATCGGTGGTTAAGCGTGGCTCAGGTCATGCACTGGCTGGGCAGTCAGGGCACCATGGCCACGCCGCACAGCCAGCGCAGCCTGGCGGACGTGACGGTCCAGTTGCACCAGCAGTGCCAGGATCTGAACCTGATCCGGCTGATCGATCTGATCGAGACGGCGGTGGCGACGCCGGTCCAAGCCGCAGTCAAACGCAATGACGAGCAGGAATTCGCTCGGCTCAATGGCGAGAATCTTATGTTTTGCGAAGATTCGGCCCGCCGCATTCGGGCGGTTTTGGAAGCGGCACCCGAGTTTACGGACTATCGAATCCAAGCCAGTCACCTGGAAAGCCTGCATCCCCACGATGCTGTGGCGATCGTCACCAAAGGCATCCCAGACGGATTGCGCCCTTGACCTGGGAACGACGATGGAACTGTACGAAGCCCAACAACGGGTCGAGCAATGGATTTCGGATGTCGGGGTCCGCTACTTCTCCGAGATGACCAATCTGGCTCAATTGATGGAAGAAGTCGGCGAATTGGCCCGGATTTTTTCACGCACTTATGGGGAGCAGAGTTTCAAAACTTCCGACCATGCTTACAATTTGGCAGATGAATTGGCGGACATTTT
>SKVE01000316.1 GCA_007129635.1 Planctomycetaceae bacterium | reverse complement strand
TTGAGAGAAAATGTGAGTGAAGAATACAAGCCCCTCAAAATACAATTTGATATGGGGCTCCGCTTCTCGAAAGCCTGTTGGAAGCACAGTGCGTACCAAACGACGACGGTTTGGCATGAAGGGACCTAGCGTTCCCGCAAATCACTAGATCGAAACATGCCAAGTGCGGTTTCTTTCGTGGTTTTACCCGTAAACAAAATTTGGTTGGAATGCGTCTGGCCGACTCTGTGTTTTCATTGACGGCAGTCTCATCCAGCGATTTGTAAACCACAGGGCGTGTGGTTAGCGCTAACCTGAGCGCTAACCGCCGGTTTGCACTGGGACCGCCGAACTAGCCAATCGGGGGGAGGTGGCGGAGGTGGGGTTCGCGGGATTGAATGAGTTGGCCGCGTGGGGTAATTTGTCGGCATGGTTACCAGGCTCGAGTTCCGGTTGATGACCGAGGCGGATATCCGGTTGGGGATGGGTCTGAAAGCTCAAGCCCACTGGAATCAAACAGAAGCAGACTGGCAGCGGTTTTTGCGGCTGCAACCAGACGGCTGCTTCGTTGCTCGATGCAACGGCCAGGATGTCGGCACCACAACGGTCTGCATGTTCGGATCGGTCGCTTGGATCGCCATGGTGCTGGTTGACATCGAGCATCGGCATCGCGGCATCGGGACTCGACTCGTTCAACATGCCCTCGATTTTCTAAACCGTCATCGTGTCGCGACGGTGCGACTGGATGCCACCGCGTCAGGTCGCCCGGTTTACGAGCGGTTGGGCTTTGTGGCTCAGTACGAGTTGATGCGGATGGCAGGTGAAATCTCTGACGACGGGGTTCCATGGCTACCCCGACCTGTCGATCTGCAGCGCATAGAAGAAATGACCGAGGGGAAGGCTCGTGTTCACGCGATCGAGCCGATGGGGCAGCGGGGACTGGACGCGATCGAGCGATGGGACCGCTTAGCGACCAGAACGCCGCGCGGCAAGCTGCTGGCGCGGCTGATCGCGGAATCGGCATCGCGCGGTTACCTGACGACCGGCCCGGACAGCACGGGCGGCTATGTGCTCAGTCGATGGGGAGCCCAAGCGGTTCAACTGGGTCCGGCGGTCGCATCTGACGAGGTGTGTGGCCGAGTTTTGCTGGATCGGGCGGCAGCGGATTGGGCGGGCCAGCGGGTCTACCTCGATGTGCCGGTCGACAACCACGCGGCTGTTCGTTGGGCCGAAGATCGAGGCCTTGCGTGCCAGCGATCGTTTGTGCGAATGGTCCGAGGCCAACCGGTGTCAGACGACCTCCAGCGACTCTGGGCCAGTTCCGGCCCAGAGACGGGCTAAGCTTTACCCCTTAGTCGCGTAAATTACGAGTCATTTGTCCTTGCTCTTAGTTGCCCGCGTGATGCAGAAGGGCCCACTATACGACGGCTGTACGACGAGTTCTATGCTCAGGGCCTTTACGGGGACCTCTGGTTCATGTGGGACGGCAAGCCCCTGATCCTGGCCATCACGGAAGGAGTGGACCCGAAATATCAGGAGTTCTTCACCTTCCGCAATTCTTAGGCCTGGAGCTAGAGGTGGTTTAAGGACGGCTTTCAGGCCTGGCCCTGGCTCGATCACCGCGGTGATCTAGTACCGGTTCGTCGGTCCGGAAACTGCCCATTTCTCGCCCATAGACGAATTGGCATTGCTGGCGGTGACGATGTTTATGCTGGTCACCGGATACAGTTGGCTGCGGGAGTCTACTTGGCGGTCGGCGGTGCAGTGCTGTTCGGACTGGGCATTGCGTTAAGCGTCTACCGCGAACAACTGCTACAGCTTCCCGAGCGGGTTGCCAAACGCCAAGGGATGTTCCGCATCCTGAACTGGCGATGACTGATGGGCTGCCGAGGATTGCAATACGTTTTTTTACGATCGAACGGGAGCCGGCGATGGCGAAATGAAAGGCCAACGTCCTTCCAAGCCCTGAACGGGCGACGACCAACCTTCGCGGATCCTCAGCCACCGTCTGCGTCCAAAAACGAGCGGATGGCCCGATTGACCTCGTGCGGATTCTCCAAGGGGGCCATGTGTCCGGCGGCCGAGATTTCGACAAATCGAGCCGCCGGGATGACGGCGGCGATCTGACGCATCTCGTCCACGGTCGAGATTGCATCGTGCCGACCGCAAAGGACCAGGGCCGGTACATCGATGTCGGGCAACAACCCGGTCACATCCGGGCGCTGGGCCATGCCACGCGCGGCCGCGGCGATGCCGTCGGGATTGGTGTTCAAGATCGTGTTCCGCGTGGCCTGGATGCGTTCCGGATGATCCAAGTGCGTCGATGGAGCGAACAGTTTGTCGATCATCGCATCGGCCAGGAACTCCGGACCGTCCACCAGGACGCGTTCCGCCGTTTCGCGACGAGCCGCGGCTGCCTGGTCGGTATCAGCCTGAGCTCGTGTGTCGCACAGGATCAGCCGAGCCACTTTGGCTGGATGCCGCCGGAAGAATTGCCACGCGACGTAGCCACCCATCGATAATCCGCAGAAAGTGACCGGATCGCGGATCTCCAAGGCATCAAGCAAACAAGCCAGATCGTCGGCCATCCGCTCCATCGTGACCGTACCGGACGTCACCGTGCTGGTGCCGAAGCCGCGCAGATCGGGAGCGAGCACTCGATGCGTGTCGGCCAATTCGTCGATCTGGCCAGCCCACATCGTGTGGTCCAACGGGAAACCGTGTACCAACAACAACGTCGGCCCGCTGCCTTGGTCCATCCCGTTCCATTGCATGTTGGTGACCCTGTCAGTCAGTTGGAAGCGAGGCATTTCCTTTTCCCGTGTACGGATTGAACCAGAGATAATTCAAGTGGCGATACAAGGCGTCCTGCTTCAGCAACTGGGAGTGCTCGCCCTGCTTGTGCAAACGGCCTTCGTAAAACACGAAGACCTGCTCTGCAGACCGCAAGGTATTCAGCCGCGAGGCCAGGATGATGCTGGTCCGACCCGAGGTGGCAGCGGCCATGGCCAGTTCCAATTGGTGCCGCGTATCTTCGTCCTGCGGCGCGTGCGGTTCCTGGATGACGATCAACCAGGGATCGGCAGCCAGCGCGCGGGCCAGTCCGATGCGAAAGGCGATCCCGGGGGCCAGTTCACGTCCACCGGGGCCGATCGTGGTGTGGAACCCGTGTGTGGTTTGTTGGATGAAATCCAGCACGCGGCAACTGGCCGCAATCGGCTCGAGCTGCTCCAGCATCAGCCCGGGCCGACCACCGCGAAGATTATCGGCAAAGGTTCCTGTCACCAAGTGACCGTCGCGTGGTGCGAAGGCGACGCCTCGGCGGATACTCGATAACGAGAACTCGCGCCAGTCCAATCCGTCGACCAGGACGCGGCCCTGGTCCGGGTCGCCGTAACGCAGCAGCAAATCAACCAATAAAAGCAGGTTCGCCTGACGATCGCCCACCCAAGCAACGCGACCGCCCGGCGGGATTTCCAGACTGATCGAATCCAAACCCGCATCACCGCCACGGTGAACCGTGACCTGATCGAAACGGATCGGCCGCGCCGAGCCCTGAAGTTCACGACTCGCAGATTCCAGCGAAACGACGGGCGAGCAATCCAAGAACGCCAGTATCTTCTGAGCAGCCAGCTCCGCTCGATCCGGTTTCGCCCACACTTGCAGCAGACGGCGAGCCGGGAGATAGCCTCGAGCATACAGCAGGGTCAGCAGCATCACCCGAGTCATGCTGGCATCGGAGGACAAGCCTACGACCAGCGCCAGCAGGCCCACGCCCAGCGAGATGATCAGCACCAGGATGGGAATGCGAGTTGCTTCCCACATGGCGGCTTCCTGTAGTGGCTGGCGGTAGCGACCGGCGATTTCTTCGAACTCGGCCGCAGGCTTCGACTCCGGATGGCAGGTGGCGAACAACAACTCGGTGTGCGCCCGGTCGCCAAGCGCGCCGCTGCGGAGTTGCGCCAACTGGTTGCAGGCGCTGATGCGCTGGTCAATCCTTTCGCGATACAACCGGTAGACGCGGTACGCGAACACGCACAGGATCAACGTGTACAACGCCAGAAAAAAATCCATCGCCAAACCGATCGCCAGCAGGCATGGCAGCAGCACCAACGTGCGAGGAGCGATTGTCCAGCGGGCCGACAGTTCGCGGCGAAGTTGATCACAAACATTCGTCAGCAAATCACCTGCAGAGTCGGGGGGCACCTCACAAGCACCGCGCGCCCCCAATCGAGCCGACTGCTGGCCGATCAGACTTTGCAGCCGAGCCATCACTCGCAAGCTGGCCCGTTCCGCTTGGCGATGCAACGCCCACAGCAACACGGCTTCGACAATGGCCAGTACCGTCAGCAGGGCGATCAGCAGCAACAAGCTGGTATCGTAGCCGCCCATCCATGCGGTATCCGTCCATCCCTCGACCGCCCAACCGCCCAACAACCTCTGCAACGTTGGCGAGATCGGATCGTCTCGCTTGATCAACAGGTCGCAGATCAGGCCGACGACCAGGATCAGCAGGGTGGTAGACAGAGCCGACAGCACCCCCAACCAGTAGATGATCCACCTGGGCCCAGCCGGACCTGCCAGACGAACAGCGCGGCGCACAGCATCGCAATTCATGGCGTTTCGCCTTACTCCCGGGGGTAACAACGTCGGTGCCCGTCAGATCCGTCCGTGGTACCAACCCTTCGGATCGCTACTTTACGCCAAATCGCGATCCTCGAACAATACTAAAGCCAGCAACATGGCGATCACCGTGTACAAAATACAGTACACCAACGCCACCAACAGGTACAGGAACGGAACCGGTAATCCCGCCGCAACGGCGGCCTGGATGTCAAAGTGATCCAGGTTTGGAAAGACTGTCGCCACAAACTGACCGAAAAATTGTACCGGCACCAACTGGCCGATCGCTGAATTGACAATCAAGGGCGTCAAGTGCCCGATCAGATAGATCCCCAAGCACAAAATGAAGTTGGCCAGCAGCGGCAGACGGGTCGAAATCGCGACACTGATCGCCGCCATGACCACCGTCTCCATGAACATCAACGCCAGCCCGGGCATCGTGTAAACCATTTCCAGGTGGCAGAGCTGCCACGTTAGATCCTGCGTCGCGCCCTCGCGCGATTCGTGAATCGGTTTGTACGCCACCACGATCAAAAGCATCAAGCCCAGGAACACAAACAGCACGGCCAGCATCCAGACGATCCCCAGGAATTTGCCCATCACGAACGAACGACGACCGATGGGTTTGGACAAGACGGTCAAAGCC
>SKVE01000518.1 GCA_007129635.1 Planctomycetaceae bacterium | reverse complement strand
GCCACGGTTCGCAAGGCTGCTGCTCGTATCATCGCAGCACGCTCAGCCGCCACTATAAGGAACCGGTCATGGCCGCGACCAGCTCGTTCACCGAGGGCTCGTCGGTCTTTGGCGGCCAGTCGAACCTGCTGCAGGCGATCGACAACATCTTCACGGTCTACCAGCCGGATGTGATCGCGGTGCATACGACCTGTCTGTCCGAGACGATCGGAGACGACATCCCGCAGATCGCCGAAAAAGCGTCTGAGAAGGGCCTGATCCCCGAGGGGAAACGCGTGATCCATGCCAGCACGCCCAGCTATGTGGGCGCGGCGCCGACCGGCTTTGCAAACATGACGGCGGGCATGGTGAAATACTTCTCGCAATCCACTTCGCCGACCAAAGTCAACGGTCGAGTGAACGTCATCCCAGGCTGGGTGGAACCGGCGGATATGCGAGAGATCAAACGGATCGTCGCGGCCATGGGACTGGAATCGATCGTCTTCCCGGACACCTCGGATGTCCTAGATTGCCCGCAAACCGGCGTGCATGAAATGTTTCCCAAAGGTGGCGTGACCGTCGACCAGTTGCGGGCTGCCGGCGATTCCACAGCGACGATCGCATTGGGACCGGTTTGCTCCGGACCGGCGGCCGTAGAACTGACGAACAAGTGCGGGGTACCTCACGCCACGTTGCCGCTGCCGATCGGGCTGGAAGCGACCGACCGATTCATCCTCGAGCTGCGAAAACACAACGGGGGTGTCGTGCCTCAGGAGATCACCGACGAACGCGGACGGTTGATCGATTTGATCACGGACATGCACCAGTACTTCTACAACAAGACGGCTGCCTTGTGGGGCGATCCGGACCAACTGGTCAGCCTCAGCGAGCTGCTGTTGACCGTCGATATCCTGCCCAAGTACGTCGTGACGGGCACGCCCGGTAAGAAGTTCCTCAGACAAATGGGCGACGTGTTGCAGGATCGCAAGTCGGAGGTCCAGGTGCGACAGGGGACGGGGGCGGATTTATTCCTGATGCACCAGTGGATCAAAAACGAAAAAGTCGACTTGCTGATCGGCAACACCTACGGCAAGTACATCAGCCGTGACGAAGGGATCCCGTTGGTCCGACACGGTTTCCCGATCCTGGACCGGGTGGGCCACCAGTTCTTCCCGACGGTGGGCTATCGAGGTGCCATTCGGTTGCTGGAGCAGATTCTGGAGGCCCTGATGCAGCGTCAGGACGTCGAATGCTCCGAAGAGCGGTTCGAATTGACGATGTAGTGCCAACACCAGACAAGGCAGGGATGATGATTTCGGTTCTTGAAGAACGCGCCGCGCAGATCCATCAGGACGGCAACTCGCCGTTCGCCATGGATTGCGAGAAGCACAGTGTCGCAGGTTCGGTCAGCCAACGGGCCTGCGTATTCTGCGGCTCGCGTGTGGTCCTGTACCCGGTGGCCGATGCGTTGCATCTGATCCACGGACCCGTCGGGTGTGCTGCTTATACTTGGGACATCCGCGGCGCGTTGTCGTCCGGTCCCCAGTTGCATCGCATGAGCTTCTCGACGGATCTCCGTGAAAAAGATGTGATTTACGGTGGCGAGCCGAAACTATATCAGGCGTTGGTCCAGTTGATCGACCACTATCGGCCGAAAGCGGCGTTCGTTTACTCGACATGCATCGTCGGTGTGATCGGCGATGATGTAGCGGCGATCTGCCGGCGTGTCGAGGCCGAAAAAGGCTTGTCGGTGCTGCCGGTTCATTCGGAAGGCTTCAAAGGCACAAAAAAAGACGGCTACCAGGCAGCCTGCACGGCTCTGTTCCAATTGGTCGGTACCGGTGCGACCGACGATATCTCGCCGTTGAGTCTGAACATCCTGGGCGATTTCAACATCGCGGGCGAAACATGGCTGATCCGCAACTATTACGAGCGGATGGGGATCCAGGTCGTGGCGACCATCACGGGCGATGGACGCGTGGACGATATCCGCCGTGCACACGGCGCCGCGCTGAACGTCGTCCAGTGCTCGGGGTCGATGACGCATCTGGCGCGGATGATGGAGGACAAGTACGGAATCCCATCGTTGCGAGTGTCGTACTTTGGGCTGGAGGACATGTCTCGAGCCCTGTACGAAGTGGCGGATCATTTCGGCGATGGCCAAGTACAGCAGCGAGCCGAAGAGCTGGTGCGCGACGAGGTCGCGGCGATCCTGCCCGATCTGCGAAGGTACAAGAAGGTGCTGAGCGGCAAACGGGCGGCGGTCTATACGGGCGGTGCGTTCAAGGCCTTCTCGTTGGTCCGGTCGCTACGGACGCTGGGGATGAAGACCGTGTTGGCCGGATCGCAAACCGGTAATCGCGACGATTACCGGTTGCTCCGCGAATTGTGCGACGAAGATACGATCCTGGTGGACGATACCAATCCACTGGAGCTGGCCAAGTTCGTCCAGGAAAAGGAAGTCGACCTGTTGATCGGCGGTGTGAAAGAGCGACCGATCGCCTACAAGCTGGGGATCGGGTTCTGCGACCACAATCACGAGCGCAAGATCGGACTGGCCGGATTCGAAGGCCTGCGTCAATTCGCTCGTGAAGTGCATTCGACGGTGATGAGTCCCGTATGGCGACTGGTGCCGCGGCGGCGCCGACAGCTAGCGGCAAGCCAGGCCAACAGCGTTTCCACCGTAAATCTCCGCCCGAGTTGTGCCGGCGAATGCTCGGCCTGCGATCTGCCGGAGTGCAATATCCCCGCCGGCCAGGAGATCCTGCCATGACCACCAAGACAGCGGACAGTGTCAGCGGGCCCTTTGTCGCCACGCGGAACGCCTGCAAGCTGTGCACGCCGCTGGGCGCCTGCCTGGCGTTTGCTGGTGTCGAAGGCGCACGGACGATCCTGCACGGATCGCAGGGGTGCGCGACCTACATCCGCCGCTACATGATCAGCCATTTCAAGGAGCCGGTCGACATCGCATCCTCGAACTTTTCCGAGCACGCAACGATCTTTGGCGGACGAGACAATCTGCGAGCCGGACTGGCCAATGTGACTCGCCAGTACCAGCCCGAGGTGATCGGCGTCGCCACGACGTGTCTGGCGGAAACGATCGGCGAAGACGTGGGGATGTACCTGCACGAGATCCGCAATCATCCATCGCCAGACGACCCGGCGATTCCGCCCGTGGTCCATGTCGGTACGCCCAGCTACTGCGGTACGCACGCCGAGGGTTACCTGGCCACGGTGCACGCCCTGGTGTCCCAATTGGCCGAAGGCGGCTCGCACCATGAACATATCAATGTCTTTCCGAACATGTTCTCGCCAGCCGATCTGCGGTACTTGAAAGAGATCTGTGCAGATTTTGGGCTGCCGTTGACGCTGTTGCCGGACTACAGCGATACCTTGGACGGCCCGACATGGGAGGAGTACCAGTTGATCCCGCAAGGCGGGACGCCGTTGGCAGCCGTGCGACGTACCGGGCAGGCGCGGGCCAGCATCGAATTCACCTGCGTGCACGGCGAGAAAGCATCCGCTGGCAAGTGGCTGGAAGAACGCTTCGGTGTTCCCAATCATCGTCTGCCCATGCCGATCGGCATCCAGGCCAGTGACGCGCTGTTCGATGTCCTGGGCTCGATCTGCGGTAGCGAAACGCCCGCGTGTCATGCGGCCGAACGAGGCCGATTGATCGATTCGTTGATCGACGGCCACAAGTATCTGTTCGAGCGTCGCGCGGTGGTGTTCGGTGAAGAGGACCTGGTGGCCGGGATCGTCGGCCTGTTGGGCGAATTGGGTGTGGACCCGGTGCTGTGCGCATCGGGTGGCGATAGCGGCCGTTTGCGATCGGCCATCGCCCGGTTGGTGCCCGACCAGGCGGATCGGATCCAGGTGCGGCAGGCGACGGACTTCGCGGATCTGGAGGAACTGGCGGGTGACCTGAAACCCGACATCCTGATCGGCAACAGCAAGGGCTATTGGCTGTCGCGGCGGTTGAACGTGCCGCTGGTACGGATCGGGTTTCCGATCCACGATCGCGTGGGCGGCGCCCGGTTGCTGCACGTCGGCTACCGCGGTGCCCAGCAATTGGCTGATCGCATTATCAACACGCTGTTGGAATCGATCCAGGAACAATCGGACGAGGGATATTCCTACCTTTGATGGAACGGACCACTGGCGAAAAGAGACGGACAGGAGAAACACCTTCCCGGTGAACCCATGACACTCGATCTTTCCAAACATCCCTGCTTCAACGATGCGGTGCGTCATCAGTTCGGTCGGATTCATCTGCCCGTGGCTCCGGCCTGCAACATCCAGTGCAACTTCTGCGACCGCCGCTTCAACTGTGTGAACGAATCGCGGCCCGGGGTGACGGCCAGCGTGCTGTCGCCGCACCAGGCCTTGAGCTACTTGCAGCAAGCGGTGGAACGGGACCCACGGATCGCCGTGGTCGGCATCGCAGGGCCCGGGGATCCGATGGCCAATGTCGAAGCGACGATGACCACCCTGCGGCTGACCCGCCAGCATTATCCCGAGATGCTGCTGTGCGTCGCCACCAACGGTCTGAACCTGGCACCTCAGGCGGACGAACTCGCCCAGTTGAACGTCAGCCACGTGACGCTGACCGTCAACGCGGTTCGACCGGAGATCGGCCAGCATATCTACGCCTGGGTCCGCGACGGGCGGCAGGTCCATCGCGGCGTGCACGGCGCGGCCCTGTTGTGGGAGCGTCAGCGTGAGGCCATCCGACAACTGAAGGCGCTGGACGTGGTGGTCAAGATCAACACGATCCTGATCCCCGGCGTGAACGACCAGCACATCGAAGCCATCGCACAGACCATGCGCGATCTGGGCGCCGATCTGCTGAACTGCATCCCGATGTACCCGGTGGAAAACACGCCGTTGGGCCAGTTGCCCGAACCCAGCCCGCAGCAGGTGGTCGATGCGCGGCTGCAGGCCGGTCAGTACCTGCCGCTGATGCACCACTGTACCCGCTGTCGCGCCGATGCCAGCGGACTGCTGGGCGAACCGCTCAGCGACCAGCAGCAGACGGCACTGCAGCAAGCGGCCGCCCAGCCGTTGGTGCCGACCCAGACGCGTCCTTGCGTGGCCGTGGCCACCCTGGAAGGCATGTTGGTGAATCAGCATCTGGGCGAGGCGCAGCGGTTGGCCGTCTACCGCCAACAAGACGACGAATTCGAATTGGTCGAAACGCGTCGTACACCAGCCTCGGGTGGCGGTTCAGGACGTTGGCAGCAATTGGCCGATGTGTTGCACGACTGCCGTGCGCTGC
>SKVE01000640.1 GCA_007129635.1 Planctomycetaceae bacterium | reverse complement strand
TGGGCGGCTCCCCAACGCGCTTCGCCCAACGCGGCCACGTTGACATCCGTGTCGAAGCCCAGCGGCAACCCCAGTTCCCGGCTGATCCGACCGCCGAAATCGGTGTCTCTCCAGCCCGGCTTGGGCGTCGACGTGATGTAGCCGAAGCGAGGCGAATCGGGTTGCGGATCAACGGGGCCAAACGAAGCGATTCCCAACGCACTGATCGGACCGTGATGCATCTGCTGCTCGCGAAAAAAAGCGATCGCCTGCAGGAGCGTCTCGTCCGGATCCGCTGTGGGAAAACGCGACTCCGCTCGAATATCGTCAGGACCGGTCCCCACTGCACAGACAAACTTTGTTCCCCCTGCTTCGATTCCGCCCACCAAGCTGGCCATGGTTTTCTCCCTTCTGAATCACTCGAATATCAACGGCAGCAGGTCTTCCACCCCCCTACCAGACAGCCTTCGCTTGCCACCTGATACCTTAACATCTTGATCGGGAACGTCTATACTGGCGGCTGACAATGGCAATAACGCGTTGGGCGTGAGCCTCGCGATCTCGATCGAACCGTTCCATGAAGCTAAGTCAGCCGGGACCAGAATCCCACCGATTTCCCACTCGGCTTGCGTTCCAGCAGAAACATTGCCAGCGATGCCCACCTCCGACGTTCCGCCTGTTTCTTCGGTGATCAGATCATCGCCAAGCCACTCGCTAGCCGCCGAACGGCCCGTCTACGACTCGACGTTCTGGTTCTGTTACGTCGCCAATTGCAGTCTGATGGTGGCGGTCAGCCTGTTGTTCCGCTATGCCGACCTAGTCCGGTTTCTGGGTGGCAGTGAAATGGATCTGGGGCTGATCGTCGGTGTTGGCATGTTGGGCGCCCTGGCTACCCGCGTTGTTCAGGGGATCGGCATCGATCGTTTGGGAGCCAAACGGATCTGGACGGTATCCCTGTTGCTGTTTGCAAGCAGCACGCTGGCTCATCTGGCGATCACCCGTGTGAACGGGCCAGAGATCTATTTGGCGCGCATTTGTCTGACCACCAGCATTGCGGGGTCCTTTGGTTCGTCGTTGACCTACGTTTCTCTGCGTGCTCCTCAGCGCCGGATGGCCGAGACGATCGGCGTGCTCGGAACCTCGGGGTTCATTGGCTTGGCTTTGGGCCCGACGTTGGGCGATTTCTTTCTGGCCGGGGACGACATCGTCTGGCCCCAGCTCGCCCGGCTGTTGATTGCCGCAGCCGCGCTCAGCCTGGTGGCACTGGGCTTCGTGTTGGGCATCGCCAATCCGCCGCGTCGGTCGCGGATACGGTCGCTGCCGATCTTTGCGGTGCTACGCCGCTATCATCCCGGTTGGATGCTGCTGGTCGCTGCTACGGTGGGGCTTGTTCTGGGATTGCCCAACACCTTCCTGAACGCCTATGCCCATGAACTGGGGCTTGTACGGATCAAGGTCTTCTTTTTGGTTTATGCTGCGACGGCACTGGTCGTCCGGATTCGTTTCCGTCAACTGGTGGATCGATGGGGAGTGCTTCCGGCCATCCAATGGGGTTTGGGCAGCGCGATCCTCTCCGTTGTTTCGTACCTGCTGGTTTGGAACGAATGGTCGTTAGCGGTTCCGGCCGTCTTTGCCGGTACCGCCCATGCGCTGCTGTTCCCCGCAGTGATCGCCGGGGGCAACGCTTCGTTTCCTGCTCGTTATCGGGGGATTTCGACCACGTTGATGCTGGCGATGTTCGACGTGGGCAATCTGATCGGTCAGCCCAGCATGGGCGGATTGATCGAATTGGCCCGCCATCTGGGTCTGCCGCCCTATGCGGTCATGTTTACGACCGTCGCCATGGTCCTGTTGACCGTTGCCTGTGTCTACGGCTTGTTTTCTCATGAACGTCCATCCCGTCGCAGACGGCGGGCGACGGCTACCGCTGATCCGCCCCTTCCTCGTCAGGACGTGTGATCGGTTGTTGGAATCCAATGGGCAGGCGTGGCCGCCGCGGAAGAGCGAGGCGGGCGGCAAACGGCGCCCGGGAACAGACGTTGCCGAGTCGACAGATTCGCGGACGCTGCGTACTCGCTCAACTCATACACCTCACAGAATTCGATCGCTCGACCTCGTCGCTCGCCGAACGCGTCGATCAACTCGTTGCGAAACCGCTCCGCCCTGGGCAGCGAGTGCTGCCGAAACCAGGCTCGCAACCATTGCAATCGCGGCTGCGGATCTGCCGGTACCTGCTGGATTTGCCCTTCCTGGAAGGCGAGCCATTCGAAGACTTGGGTCTGGTGACAGGCCAGCATCCTGACGATCGTATCGATCTGATCGGTGATATCCAGCACGATATCGACGTCCAGCGGACACGGCTTGGTAAACAGATCGGGCATATAGGCCACCACCGGATCCCGACGCAGTGCGGGCGGGTCATCGCGCAACACGTTGGGGACGGTCACCAGGTACGTCGCATCCTGGACCGCCTGGCCTGCCGCCCGATGGTCGGGATGATAGTCGTACGGGCGATGCGTCAGCACCAGATCGGGCGCGAAACAACGGATTTCACGGATCACTCGGTGACGAGTCTCCAGATCGGGCATCAATTCCCCGTCCGGAATATCCCACGTAACATACTCGGCACCGATCACCGCGCCCGCCGCCGCCGCTTCGGCTCGACGCAGCACAGCCAACTGTTCCGGGGGGCGTTCGAAATGCCCGGCCTGGCCGTTGGTCATCGACACCATCCGCACCGTATGTCCCAGGTGGCGATAGATCGTTGCCAGCCCACCGGCGTGATACTCGGCGTCATCCGGATGAGCCCCCAGAATCAGCAATCGTAAAGCTTCGCGTGTCATGGTTCGATTCCTGCGGTTTGGTGCTGGCTGGGGAAACGTCCGAGCAATCATCGGCCGAACGCTCGCCATCGCGGCAGTCTGGCAGAACCGGTGCGGGAATTCAACCGGCGCTGCGGACGGCCGCCAGCGAAAGACTTGCATTTTCGGTCCGGCTGGTCCAGACTAGCATCGTTCCGTTTCTGAAAAAACCTATCGAAGGAGGCGTCTGATGAATCATCGGGTAACGCGGCGTCAATTTGTCGGCAGTTCGCTGGCTGCAGGGGCCATGGCCTCGGGATACTTCATTCATCCCAGTGCTGCCCAAGAGTCCAACTCGCCCAACGAAAAACTCAATTTGGCCATCGTCGGCTGCGGCAACAAAGGCTGGCACAACGTCCAGGAACTCAAGAGCCAGAACATGGTGGCCTTGTGCGACGTGGACTCGAACTACTTGGATCGAGCCGCTCAAGCCTACCCCGACGCGACCCGGCACCGTGACTTTCGACAGATGATGGACCAGCGATCCAACCAGATCGATGCCGTGGTGGTGTCGACGGCCGATCACACACACGCTCCGGCAACCGCGTTGGCCCTGGCCATGGGCAAGCATGTTTATTGCGAAAAACCGTTGACACATACGGTAGACGAAGCGCGGATCATCGCCGATATGGCGCGGCAGGCGGGCGTCGCCACTCAGATGGGCATCCAGATTCACGCGGGCAACAACTATCGGCGAGTGGTCGAGATCATCCAAAGCGGAGCGATCGGCAAGGTCAGCGAAGTCTACTGCTGGTGCAACAAAGCTTGGGCAGGCGGCAAATTCACTGCATCTGCTACCCCGTCACCCCCGAATCTGGACTGGGATCTGTGGCTGGGCCCGGCTCCCGAGCGTCCCTATTCACCGAGCATTCATCCCGGCAACTGGCGACGATTCTGGGAATACGGCACTGGCACCTTCGGCGACATGGCCTGCCACATCGTCGACTTGCCCTTTTGGGCGCTCGGATTGGGCTTCCCGCACCACGTCACCTGTGAAGGACCGCCCGTCGATCCGGACGGGGCTCCGCAATGGGTCAAAGCCACCTACGATTTCACGCTCGAAGACGGCTCGCCCTTGAAGCTGCATTGGTCGGACGGCGGCGCTCATTTCCCGCCGCCGGAATCGTTGCTCGATCGACACGACCGCCCTCTGAGTCGATGGGGACTGGGCATCTTGTTCGTGGGAGAAGAAGACAGTTTAGCGGCCGATTATGGCCAGCATCTGCTGTATCCGACCGAGAAGTTCGCAGATTTCGTGCCGCCAGAGAAGACGATCCCCGACTCCATCGGGCACTGGAACGAGTGGGTGCAGGCCTGCAAAACGGGCTCGCCGACCACCTGCAACTTCGATTATTCTGGAGCGCTCACCGAGACGGTCCTTTTGGGAGTAGTTGCCTACCGCTCGGGAGTCGCTTTGGAATGGGATGCGGCCAATTTGACGGCGAAAAACGCCTCGGAAGCCGACAGGTATGTGCGGAAGCAGAATCGTCGGGGCTGGGAGCTGGCCAGCCATTCGTAACGCCACCGGCACCGGGCCGGCGGAAATTCTAAAAAACTTTTGCGCAGCCCCTTGCCTTCGTTCGCGAGATCGGTAGAATCGTGGACCTGCAGCAGTTAAAGACTGGCTGCGAGACTGCCGATAACAAGCAGTCGCGAGACGTTTTTCTCGGGTTTGAAAAAAAACGAAAAAAACGCTCAGTGGCCATTGACAACCGGCCGCGAGATCTTTAGATTCTGCCTTTCCCTTCGGGGACGCTTCTGGTCGCAAGGCCAGCGGGGGCTCGCAAAGAGCCTGCAATTGATCTTTGACAATTTGGTTTTTTCGTGCGTAGATGGCATCTTCGGATGAATGCTCCACGAGGCTCAGCCAACGGCTGGGTTTTGGTGGGGCGAAATGAATGAAAGAAAGAGCGCAATGCCTGCAAAGGTGACGCGAATGTCTGCGAGCAGTGGATATTTGTGGTCAAGCTATTAAGGGCGCATGGGGGATGTCTCGGTATTAGAAGGCGATGAAGGGCGTGGAAGTCTGCGATAAGCCTGGGGGAGTTGACAAACGAGCGTTGATCCCAGGATCCCCGAATGTTCCTACGCTGAATACATAGGCGTGTGGAGGCAAACCCGGTGAACTGAAACATCTAAGTAGCCGGTGGAGAAGAAAGAAATTCGATTCCCTCAGTAGCGGCGAGCGAACGGGGAACAGCCCAAACCGCGGAGGTTTTCCTCTGCGGGGTTGTAGGGCCTTCCAAATGGGAGTTAACAAGTAGCATACTAGCAGAACGGCTTGGAATAGCCGGCCATAGAGGGTGACAGCCCCGTAAGCGAAAGTATCGCTGCCTCCCGGAGGGTACCTGAGTAGGTCGGGGCACGTGAAACCCCGACTGAATCCACGGGGACCATCCCGTAAGGCTAAATACTCTCTAATGACCGATAG
>SKVE01000071.1 GCA_007129635.1 Planctomycetaceae bacterium | reverse complement strand
GTCGCCCGCTCCACTCGAAAAACCCATTCCAGGACCATCCCGATCAACAGCAGTTGAACGACCGTTCGAATCGCGGCGATCGCCAGCGTGCGTTCCATCTTCAGACGAAGCGCTGCCGAGATGGCGCCGTTGATCAGGATCAGGAACGACGCCAACGCGACCTGCCACCAGTCGAGGATCAAGTAGGGGGCGTCCATCAGGGATCGGCCTCGATCAATGCACCTTGCTGCAGGGTCAGTTGTCGCCCAGCGACACGGCGGGATTGCTCGGGATTGTGGGTCACCCAAACCAGCGCGCGATGATCGGGTTGCTGCTGGTACCAGATGTCGACCAGTCGCTCGACGGCCTCGGCCGTTTGCGGATCCAGTGCGGCCGTCGGTTCATCCAGCAGCAGCATGTCGGGTTCCAACTGGACGGCCCGCATGATGGCAACCAATTGGGATTCACCGCCGGATAAATCGCCACTTCGCCGCTGCAGCAGGTCGGGATCGCGTCCCAGCCACTGCAGCCATCGCAGGATCTTCGACAAACAGAATTGCTGGTCCCGGTTGACTCGCAAATGAAAAGCTGCCCGCAGATCATCCTCCACACGCGACTCGACCAACGTCGCTCGCTGATGCAGGTAGATCACTCGGCGGCGAAACTCGGGGACTCGCACACCCCGAATCGACTGGCCTCGCCAAAAAACCTGGCCTTCTTCGATCGGATCCAGCCGAGCCAACGATCGCAAAAAGAGCGTCTTGCCCGAACCGGACAAACCGGCCAACGCAATTCGCTGGCCCGCCTCGATCCTCAGGCTCAGACCGCGTAGCAGCCAAGGCCCGCCGGACGCAGCTCGACGACCGATCTGACACGCTTCTAGCAGGACTTGCTCGGGCATGATTCCACTTTGCAGGAGCCTTTTTTCGTAAACGCACCCTGTTATACTTCGGCGATTCGCCAGTGGCGAGAGGCCCGTTGGTCAGGAAAACGGTGATGGGTGTCCGGCAGAATTCTCGTTTACGCACCCGTCACATGGACCAAATTACGCCTCCCTGCCTCTCGCACGCGTTTCGGATCATTGCCCTACGGTACCGACGTTGCTAAGCTACAGGTGTCAGGTCCACTGAAAAATGTCCTTTGTCCGTGGAGGCGGAAAGATGATTTCATTTGCCAACTTGCAGGTAACCAAGCACTTTAGTCGACTATTGGGCGTGTTCGGGGCGGTTTTCTTCCTCGCAGCCGGTACGGTTTGGGCGTGCAGCACGCCCGTCTACCGCTACGCCATGTATCGTTGGGAACCGGCACCCTACGAGATCTATTACTTTCACGAACAGGACGTCGATGAAGCGGTCGTTGAGGTCCATGAGAGTATCCGGGCGGCGGCCAGGTGCGAGGAGCGAACGGCCAATCTTTTTTTGGCAGCCGTTGATGTCAAGGAGGATCCCGAGTTGAAGACCATCCCGCCCGACGTACGGAAATGGTGGGAGGCTCAGCCAGACAAGCAAACGCCCTGCTACGTGGTCGTGACACCTTACGGCGTGCCGATCCATCACGGCGACATGGATGCGGAGGTGTTGCAAACCCTGATCGACTCGCCAGCCCGTCGATCAGTGGTAGAACAGTTATCCGAAGGCACCGCTGGCGTCATGGTCATGATCACGGGCTCGGACGACGAAGCCAATCAGAAAGCTGAAGAGTTAATCAAGGAGTTCGTGGCTGACATCGCCAGCGGCAAGATCGAGCTGTATATCCCGCCGCCGGTCGGATTCTTCACGCCGCGACGTGACGAAGCGGAAGAGGAACCAGCGTCGCCGCAGATCGAGGTGGGATTCGTGAAAGTGGATCGATCGGACCCGCAGGAGAAGTGGTTCCTGGAGACGCTGCTGTCGATGGA
Source organism: Planctomycetaceae bacterium (assembly GCA_007129635.1). Taxonomy (GTDB): domain Bacteria; phylum Planctomycetota; class Planctomycetia; order Pirellulales; family Pirellulaceae; genus SKKK01. The sequence goes on along the minus strand of SKVE01000071.1, from coordinate 3,398 downwards.
AGAGGATCTGAAGGACGAGCAGTTCGAGGACCAACCGATGATGTTTGTCATCTTCGGCCGCGGGCGCGCGCTGCCACCTTGTATCGGTCGAGGGATCAATCGGGACAATCTTTTGGATTGCGTCGACTTCGTCACCGGTGCCTGTTCCTGCACGGTCAAGGATCAGAATCCGGGAATGGACCTGTTGTTCGCTACGAATTGGTTCGTGGCCGCAGAAAAGTTGGCCGCCAAGTTTGGTGCTGAGGAAGGCGCCGAAGCTCAGTTCAGCACCGAGGACTTCTTCCAGGATCTAATGATCCCGCCCGTCCAGCAGGCTTCGCTGGAGCAACCGGAATCCGACACGGAAGACGCTGAGCTGGCTACCGCAGCCGAAGTCGAGTCGGACATCGCTCAGGCCACCGACCAGCCTTCCGACGTCGTAGCGGAAGAAGCTGCGGTCGAAGAAGACGCTACGGTGGAAGACGCTACGGTGGAAGTCGCTGCGGTCAGCCTGACCACCGAGCCTGCGACCGCGACGGCCGCTTCGACCAACGGAGACGCATCGAGTATGTTTCGTGGGGTGTTTCTGGTCGCCATGGGATTGGCGGTCGCGTTCGTTTTGCTGTTTGGAATGACCTTCATGGTCTTGCGACCTCGCTGAATTTGCGAAGCACTTCTGCCATCGATGGAAACGAGCGATTTGAAATGATCCGACTGGAAGGCCTTCGAAAAGTCTTTCGTACTCGGCGCGGGGACGTCACCGCCTTGGATGATGTCGATCTGATCGTCGACCACGGACAGTACGTCGCCGTTCGCGGCCCCAGCGGATGCGGCAAGTCCACGTTGTTGTCGATGGTCGGCGGATTGGCTTTGCCCACGGCGGGCCGAGCCCTGGTCGCCGATCAGACGATTTCCGAAATGACGCCTGCCCAACGGGCTCAATTCCGATCGGAGAACGTCGGGTTTGTCTTTCAAATGTTCCATCTGCTGCCCTACCTGTCGGTGCTGGACAACATCCTGATCGCCGCCCAGCCGGGCAAGCGTCAAGAGATGCGTGGTCGGGCGGAAGAACTGCTGGAACGATTCCAATTGAACGATCGCGTCACGCATCGCCCGGGTCAACTGAGCGTCGGCCAGCGGCAGCGGGTTGCGATGGCGCGAGCCCTGTTGAATCAACCCCAGTTGTTATTGGCCGACGAACCCACGGGCAATCTGGACCCGGAAACTGCGGCGGGCCTGCTGGACCTGCTTTCCGAATTCCAGCAGCAGGGAGGGACGATCCTGTTGGTCACGCATGACGACCGAGCTGCAGAGAGAGCCGAGCGCGTCATCCGGATGGATCAAGGAAGAATCCTGGACGGACCATTGACCCTCTAGCCCCTTCGCACCCGGAACAGGTGACAGGTATGCCCGAGCAGTCCGCTACCGGTGATTTCCTGAGCCTGCTGGAGCGTAGCCGGTTGCTGTCGGCTTATCACTGTCGACAGACGGTCCTACGGCTGGGGTTGCGCGACCTGGATGATCCGCTGGAGGCCGCTCGACGATTGGTCGCCGAGGGCGTTCTCACGCGTTACCAAGCCAACCGACTGCTGGAAGGACGGCGCCGAGGTCTGTTCCTGGATGACTACAAGCTGCTGGAGATCCTGGGCTCTGGCGGCATGGGCTACCTGTACTCGGCCGAGGAACTATCGACCGGTTGGAAGGTCGCGTTGAAGGTTCTGTCGGATCGACATCGCAACCACAAAGGCATGCTGACCCGATTCCAACTGGAGGCCGAGGCCGGTCTGCAACTGCAACATCCGAACATCCTGCGAACTCATGCGATCAAGCAAGCCGAGGATATCTATGGCGTGATCCATTTCATGGTCATGGAACTGGTACGAGGCGTCAGTTTGTTCGAGTTACTGCAGATCCGTCGAGCCGTTTTGCCATGGCCCACGGCTTGCGATATTGTCTTGCAGGCCTCGCAAGGCCTGCATCACGCGCATGAGCTTGGGCTCGTCCACCGGGATGTCAAACCCGAGAACCTGCTGATCCGCAGCGACGGGTTGGTCAAGGTACTGGATTTTGGGCTGGCCATGACGCGCGGCAGCGAAGCGGAATTTTCGGCAGCGACGATCCTGGGGCAAACCTGCCTGGGCACCGCCGACTATATCGCTCCGGAACAATCCAGGGACAGCTTTGAAGTCGATCGTCGGGCTGACATTTACAGCCTGGGCTGTACCTTTTATTTTCTTTTGACCGGCCGGACCCCGTTCCCTGAAGAATCCGTGGCAAAGAAACTGGATGGCCATCGACGGCGTCGTGCGACGCCCGTGCGCGAAATCAATAGAAAGGTACCCGAGCGGCTGTCGAAGATCATCCGCAAAATGATGGCTCGACGCCCGGAAAACCGCTTCGAAACGGCCGAACTGTTGGCCAAGTACCTGGAGCCGCTGGCAGAACGAAGCCCCGTCGATTTTGATTTCGAAGCGGTGCTGGCGCGCCGCGCACGAATCGCGGAAAAACGCTTGGCCAGCGAGAGCGTGTTGCGCGGCGATTCACGGACGACGGGCATCAGCCGCCTGGAGGTCGGTGCTTTACCAGCTCTAAAAAACAAAGATACCGAACCTGGGCAATCCTGAAACCTCTTCCCATGGGTCAGTAACGCCGCTGTCAGGCGGCTTCTGCAACTTCCCCAACCGCGGGCAGCAACTCGTTCTGCCCGTCCAAAGGGAAACCGAGCACTTCCTGAGCCAGTTGCCGGTAGTCCTTGGCGCCGTTGGATTCCGGCGAGTACTGAAAGATCGACTGGCCGAAACTCGGAGCTTCGGCCAAGCGGATATTTCGACGGACACGGGTCTGGAAACTACAGGCATCGGCCCAGCAAGCACTTTCGGATCGCTGGCGAAGGAAAAAATCCTCGACGTCCGACGTCACTTCGGCGGCCAGTCGCGTTCCCGATTCGTACAGGCACAAGATCACGCCGGTCAGCCGCAGGCCGGGGTTCAGCCGATGAGCGACCACCTCGATCGTGCGCAGCAGTTTCCCGAAACCGTGGAGAGCCAGAAAATGGGGTTGCAGCGGCAGAAAGACTTCGCGGACCGCCGTCAGAGCATTCAAGGTCAAAACGCCCAACGAGGGTGGGCAATCGATGATCAGATAATCGAAATCGGTCGAATCGAGCAGCAATTTATCACGCAGAATCACCTCGCGACCTACCTCGCCCGCCAATTCCAGCTCGGCAGCCGCCAAATCCAACTGGGACGGTACCAGCCAGAGATTTTCCGCCACGCACAGACGTACTTCGGACAGCCGCGTATCCCCCGTCAAGACGTGGTAGACCGATTGGCGGTCCTCGGCCAATGCCACGCCCAGATGCAACGAGGCATGAGCTTGTGGGTCCAGATCGACCAAGCACACCCGCTTTCCCTGCTCGG
>SKVE01000785.1 GCA_007129635.1 Planctomycetaceae bacterium | reverse complement strand
GTCCGCTCGACTCGCTGGCTGGAAGCCCTGGGCCTGACACGGATCGTTTACCGGGGGTTGTCGGCAAGTCACGACCGGGTGATCCAGTGGGCGAACAAGGTCGGAATCACCGGCGAGGAAGCGGTCGATCTGATCTCGCTGATTCTGGACGGATGGCGACGAAACCGGATGGTGTTCATCGCCGACGACCCGGTGTACTCGCGGTAACACCGCAAGGACGATCCGTACATTCAGCTCGGGCTGCTCTCGCTGTACGACTTCCACCCCAGCGGCGTGGACAAGCATTCGACGAAGACGAACAAGTTCGCCACGGGTCTGATCTCCGCGCGAGGCACGACGGCGGTGCAAGCGTTGATGAAGCGGGTGGTTCCCGATCGGGAGTCCACCGATATCGATGGGCTGATCGAGGAGCTGTGGGACTTGCTGAAGGACGCTCTCGGGCTGATTCGCAAAGTCGGCATCCAGAACACTCGTGAAGTGGTGATCGGCGAAGCCTGGCAGGTTGTCCACGACCGGATTCTGGTGGAACGCTTCAACCGGCGGGAACGCTGTACGACCTGCCAACGCGTGACGACGCGCAAATGCCCGACCGGGGCTTGCGTCCGCTACCGCTGTCCGGGTTCCACGGTCACCGAGCAGGCCGACAGAGAGAATTACAATGTCTGGCTGCTGGGACGGCCGTTTACGATGGTCAGTGCCGAGGAGCATACGGCCCAGGTTCCCGGCGACACTCGCAGCTACATCGAGCAGGAGTTCAAGTCCAAGCAGGGGCGTACGAACTGTCTGGTCGCCACGCCGACTCTGGAAATGGGGGTCAACATCGGCGCGTTGGACATGACGTTGATGCGGAACGTTCCGCCGTTGGCGTCCAACTATTGGCAGCGCGCCGGGCGTGCCGGGCGAGAACAACGCATGGCGGTGATCGTGACGTATTGTCGCCGTTCGCTGCACGACCGGTACTTCTTCGCCGATCCGTTGCGGATTCTCGATGGCGTCATCGCGGCTCCTTCGTTCAATCTGAAGAACCCGCTGATGGTCGCCAAACACGTGCGGTCGGCGGTCTTGTCGATCCTGCTGCTCAAATCCCGGCAGGACGGCGAGGTCAGCCAGCGGATCCGGCTGGTTCTGAAGCAGCTCTTCCCGCACTTCATCCGCGACTACCTGCTGGACAGCGAGAACCAATTCCGCAATGCGCCGATCGACACGAACTCGCTGCATACGCTGATGAGGGAACTGCCCGAACTCCCTGGCGAATTGGTCGCGTTGTTCGCCAACAATTGGCCACCCGAAGCGGCGGAGATGGTCACCGAGCAGGCCGTGCGCGGGATCATCGACGGGATGTCCATGGATCTGACGGTGGTTCTGACCCGTCTGCACAACCGACTGACTTGGGCACGGAACACTCGCAAGGAACTCCACCGCAAGAAGGACGACGGCCTGATCGAGCGGGAGGACGAGCAGCTCCTGTGGCGGTGCGACGACTATATCAAGAGCATCGTCCGGCGCGATGCGGCAACCTATACGCTCAGCGTTCTGGGCGTCGAGGGATTCCTACCCGGCTACGGGGTCAACGACGGCGGCGTGATCGCATCGGCGCGGCGGGGCTTTGCCAGGAGCGTTGGCAAGCGGGCCTTCGACCTGAATCGAGGCAACGTGGTCGCCCTGCGGGAATTCGTGCCGGGCAACCGCTTGTACGCCAACAACGGTTCGTTCTACGTTTCCCGGTATCACTTGGGCACCGACGAATCGACTCATCTTCGAACGCTGTACGTCAACGCCGAGAAGCACTACGTCGCGGAAAAAAACGCCGACACGTCCTACGGCCAGACGGGCAGTGAGGAGATCGACACGCTGCCGTTGACCGATTCCGACCTGACGCTTTCCAGTCGCATCACGGACGAGGAACTGCTGCGGTTTGCCATGCCGGTCTCGATTCTGGGCCGGCTCCGGCGAACCAACAAGGGCGGCAAAGGGATCAAGATCGGTGATCGGGAAGTCAGCTATCTTCGCGGGCAGGGGATCGAGCTGGTAAATCTCGGCGAGGCCGGGCGCGTGAAACGAGGCGAAATCGGCCACTGGATCTGTTCGGTCTGCGGAGCGGCGAAGACGCCGTATGCAGTGGACGCCGAAATCAATCACTTCCTGAAGACCCACACGGAAAGCTGCGGCAAGGAACCGAAGCGGTTGGCCTTGACCGTCAAGGCGGAAGTCGATTGCCTGCAGTTCCACCAATTGGAAGACGAAGCGACCGCGATCAACATCGGGGAGTCCCTGATCGTGGGCGCGGTCCGAATTCTGGACATGGGAACCGGCGACTTGGAATCCCTGGTGATCCATCGTCCCGACGAAACGGTCGATCTGCTGATCTTCGATCCGATGCCGGGTGGTTCCGGCCTGTTGGATCAAATGCTTCAGCGGTGGCAAGAGATCATCCGGGCCACGATGGAACTGCTTCACGAGTGTCCCCAAGGCTGCGAGCAGGCCTGCTACGCGTGCCTGCTGTCGTTCCGCAACCAGTTCCATCACAGCCGGTTGAATCGTCACAAGGCACTGGAACTGATTGCACCGCTTCAGTGTACCCCGAATGTCTACCGCCAGATCGAAGAACTGGACGAGGAGACCTCCGGGGCGGCATCGAGATCCTCGCCCACGAACAACCCCGAGGCGCGTCTTCTGCGGCTGCTGCGCGACCACCACTTTCCCGAGGGGCAGTGCCAGGTCGAGATCAAGACGACAGCCGGGTTGCCGACTCGCCCTGACTGGCTGCACGAATCCACCAAGGTTGCCGTCTATCTGGACGGGATGAGCCGACACTTGCACGGTGACGAGAAAACCGCACAGCGCGACCAATTGATCCGCCAGATGCTTGAGCTGGACGGTTACACGATTCTCGTCGTCCAGTCTCGTGACCTCAGCGACCCCCAGGCGGTGCGGATGCATCTGCGAAACATCGCCAGAGCGATCCGCCGCAGCGACTTGGCGGCGATGATCGAGGAAGCCGGAGTTATCATGACGTCTGAGCTGAACGTTTAAAACACGGGGGCAGTACCCATGAAGACCTTCTACGAAGTCTTCTCGAAGCATTGCCGAGTCATGGTACCTTCTGAGAACGGTTTCGAACCGAGACAGTCGATCAGGAAGAGGTTTTGGCTGACGCTGCTTGAAAGAGCGGCACACAGAACTAACCTCCATGCGGGGATTTCACCGAGAACCGAATCCTGGATTGGGACAGGTGCTGGCATCTCGGGCCTGGGATACAACTACGTGATCCAGAAACAAGAGTTTCGTGTCGAGCTGTACATCGATCGAGGAAAGGGCTGCAAGACCGAGAACCAGGAGATTTTCGGCATCTTCGACGCGAGACGACTTGAGGTTGAAACCGCGTTTGATGTGACGCTTGCTTGGGAGAGACTTGATACGAAGCGAGCCAGTCGAATAGCGTATCGACTTAGCAACGGCGGATATCGTTCCCCTGAAGAGACCTGGCCCGAAATTCAAGATGCCATGATCGATGCGATGATTCTGCTTGAGAAGGCGCTTGCACCACATATAGATGGCCTAAAGAAGAAGACCTGACCATACACTTAGAGTCTTCGGCTGTAACATGCGCGCACGGTGCGCGCATGTTTGTAGGTTGGGACTCTGTCCCGACCGGATCGGGTCGGAGACCCAACCTACTTGGTTGCGGCCGTAGGCCGCGTTAGGAAGACCGTCACACCCAAGCGAAAACGACGCATCGTCCCTAGACAGCCGAACGTAGGGGCCATCCTACCGGTCGTCCAGCGGATGATCGCCATCGATGCCCTGCTGGTCGGTGACGGCCTGATCATCGACCTGGCGGCAGAGGAACTCGGCGTGGTCGGCAGGTCCGTACGGCGGTCGCTGGACATCTTGCGTGAACTGGCCGGTCCCACGGTCTTCGAGATCGACGAGGCCACCGTCCGCCATCGTCACCGGTACGCCAAAGGTGTCAAGGCGAAGGGCGGATATTCCGTAGGGATTGCATGGCAGTGGCTGCACCGGAAACGCACGCGTCAGGAGGGGACTCCTCTTGTGGATTTAGGACGGGGCAGCGACCAACGCAGTTGAAACGCCGGGTTGCAATTGGCAGACGTGTAGAGAGGTTCAAGCATCGAGCCTCCTTTTTGTGGCCGGAAGTGCGGGACGTTTTTAGCTGGCTAGCCTTTCTACCGCCGACACGGGGTCGGCGAAAGCCTGACTGGTGAGCTACCCCGCGTCCCTGCCTGGCCCGTCCCGCCCCCACCGTTGCCCGTTCGGTCGCTGGCGTTTTCATTTTTTTACATTAGAATCTGGGATTCGTTTCGGATTTCGAATCTTCCATTTCGTGACCGTAGCACGGGCTGCCTGGAATCCGTGCCCCAACCTACTTGCTCCGGAGCCTTCAACCTGCCATGCACATCGTGCTCTGCTATGCCGTAGAACCTCGGTATCTGGACCAGATCCAAGCCGCTGCCCCAACCATGACGATCACCGACGCGGGTCAGCAGGGGATCCCCGAGGCCATTTTCGACGCAGATATTTATTGCGGGCACGCCAAAGAACGCCCCGTACCGTGGGACCAAGTCGTCCGCCAAGGACGCCTGAAGTGGATCCAATCTTCCGCAGCCGGTCTGGATCACTGCCTTGCGCCAGCGGTCATCGATTCCGACATCCAGGTCACCAGCGCCTCGGGATTGTTCGCCAACCAGGTCGCCGAGCAGACGATGGCCCTGCTGTTAGGAATCTTGCGAGGCTTGCCGGTCTTTTTCCGTCAGACGATCCGCCGCGAATTCATTCGCCGTCCGACGCTCGACTTGCACGGTTCGACCGTCGGCATCGTCGGCTTTGGCGGGAACGGGCGGCGAATCGCCCAAGTCTTGGCCCCGTATCGAGTCCGCATTTTGGCCACCGACGTCTATCCCATCCGCCGGCCCCCAGAGGTCGAACAGCTATGGCCAGCCGATCGACTGGACGATCTGCTGCGTCAATCCGACATCCTGATCCTGGGCATGCCCTTAAACCAGCAGACTCGCGGCATGATTGGTGCACACGAACTGGCCTTGCTCAAGCCCGGCGCCATCCTGATCAACGTCGCTCGCGGCCCCTGCGTCAACGAATCCGATCTGATCGGCGCCTTGTCGAGCGGTCATTTGGCAGGCGCCGGTTTGGACGTAACCGAAATCGAGCCTTTGCTGGCCGCCAGCCCGCTATGGGAACTGCCCAACGTGTTGATCACCCCCCACGTAGGTGCACAGGGGAGGACGCGTAACGACGATGTG
>SKVE01000803.1 GCA_007129635.1 Planctomycetaceae bacterium | reverse complement strand
GAACAAATACGGGATCAAGGACATTGGCCTTGACAACCACAAATTGAACACCCCACTCCCGACCTGCCCTTTTTTTCCCTCCAAGGCTGTGAAACAATGGGACTGGCTCCGAGCAGCGACCGCGAAAGCCCAGAAAAACTGCTGCCGCGAAGGTGCCTGTCCCCAATTTTCTTCACCGCCTGTCCTACAACGGCAATCCCCATGATCACAACAAATCACCTGCCTACCGTTGCCCGGACCAACGCGGGCTTGATCCTGATTTTGGTTTTCTTGCTCGCTTCGCCGACGATCGGGCTCGGTGACGAGGCGGTCGTGCTGTTCGATGCTGGTGGCTTCGCCGATGATTCGCTCTACCCGCCGGGCGATCTGACGGACGGGCATCATGCAGGTGGAAAATGGACGCCGGCTGGTGGCTCGGCGCAACCGGGCGAGATCGTGATTCTCGAGGACCAGCCTTTCGGCCGCGCGTTGCGGCGGCATCAGACGGGCCGGCAACCGACCGACGCCGATCTGCTGGACTTTCCCGCCGTCGCGGCTACTCGGCTAACCGTGGCCTTCGACGCGCGTGTCTCGACCGCCGATTCGCGCACGCTGGATCTGTTCCTGCTGTGTCCGGGCCAGACCGAGGCGCAGCACCAGGCATCGGTCCTGATTTGGGGCTACCATCCGGGAAAACTCTCGTATTTTGACGGTCAATACCACGACATCGCCGACCTGGATACGGACTGGCACCGCTACGAACTGGTCCATGACCTGGCAGCCAACACCTTTGACGTCTGGATCGACGGCCGCCCGGTCGCCGAAGGACTCGGCTGGCGAAACCCATTTTCCCCCGAGACGACTTTCGGTCGGCTGCGGATCGGCAGTATCCGGGGCCAGAAGGGCCAGTTCGCGGACCTCGCCAATCTGCGGATCACCGCCGAGCCGACTCCGCCGGCCATCTCGGTCGTCCCGCCGACTGCCGGCGGGCTGTTGGCCTCCGATTCCGAGGGCGTCTTCCGCTTCCTCGTCACGGCCGACCGACCTGTGGCGGCCGAGGCGATCCGGCTGTGGATCAACGGCCAGGAAGTCACCGAGCAGCTTTCGGTTACCGGGACGGAACTGGCCCGCGAAGCAACGTTCGGCGGGTTGGCAATGAACACATCGTACCTGGCCAAGATCACGGCAGCCAACGAGCGGGGAACCAGCGAGCGTATCACCCGTTTCTACACGTTCCGCGACAAGGTCGATGGCTACCGCGGTATCTGGTTCACTCTGGGACAGATGACCGGCGAGCACGGTGATAAGTACTCGGGGGGACTGGCCTTCTGCTTCAGCCACACGTTGACCCCCATGGCGGTTTATGCCCCCGAGGTACAAAAGACCTTCTTCGTTTACGGCGGCACTACCGGACCGGAGGACCGCTATCTGTTGGTGATGGCCTCGTACTACGACCATCAGCATCACCGAGTTCCCCGACCGACCATCGTCCGCGACCAGCGAGGCATCAATGATCCTCACGACAACCCCAGCATCGCCATCGATCCCCAGGGCCATTTGTGGATCTTCATCGCCGGCCGCGGCCGAGGTCGGCCGGGGCAAATCTTCCGCAGCACCCAGCCGTATTGCACCGAAGCCTTCGAGAAGATCATCTCCCGCGAGCAGACGTACTCCCAAGTCTGGTACGTCCCCGACAAGGGCTTCCTGCACCTGCTGACCCTCTACACCCGAGGCCGGGAACTGTACTGGGAGACCAGCCGCGACGGGCGGGATTGGACGACAGAACCGGCGAGGGATTTGAATAAGCTGGCCGGTTTCGCCGGCCATTATCAGGTCAGCCGTTTGCATGGCAGCACGGTGGGGACGGCATTCAACTATCATCCCGGTGGCAGCGTGGACCGCCGCACCAACATCTACTACGCCCAGACGGACGATTTTGGCCAGACGTGGACCACGGTCGACGGTCGCCCGCTAACCACACCGTTGGACGACCGTGACAATCCGGCGTTGGTGGTCGACTACGAGGCCCAGGGACGATTGTTCTATATCACCAAGTTGCTGTTCGACCACGATGGCCACCCGGTGATCCTGGGCGTGTCCAGCGGCGGCTATCAGCCAGGACCGGACAACGATCCGCGAGTCTGGGAGATCACGCGTTGGACCGGTGACCAGTGGATCACGCGGCCGATCACCGAATCGGATCACAATTACGACATGGGCAGTCTGTACCTGGACGGGGACCGTTGGACGGTCATCGGCCCAGCCCTTCCCGGTCCGCAACCCTACTTCACTGGCGGGGAAGTGGGATTATGGAGTTCGCTCGACCGCGGGGAAACCTGGCGTTTGAAACGGCGAATAACCCAAGACAGTCCCATGAATCACTCGTACGTTCGCCGTCCGCACCTTCCGGCTGACCCGTTCTTCGCCATGTGGGCAGACGGCGATTCCAGCCAGTTTTCCATTTCTCGTCTGTTCTTCACCGACTCGACGGGCGATCGGCTCTACATGCTGCCTTACGAAATGGACGAGGATTTCGCCGAGCCGATCCTGTTGGATCCCCCCACGCCGCCGGCCGGCAGCTCCCTGAGTCCCTGAAAGTCCTCGCAGAGCAAACGCATCCAAACGGATCAACGTCCAGCAACGCAGCAAGACGTGGACCTGTTAGAGAATCCGGCAGCGAGTCATCAAGCTCCTCAAATCAAAACGAGCCGATAGGGACCACAGAAAAAAATGCCTGTCCTTTTCTCCCTGTCCTTTTCTCCTTTTCTCACCAGAACGTCCGTTGCCGGATGAACCAGTGCGGAGCCGGTCCTGACCACAGCTTTCCGAGCGGTCCGTATTCACCGGGGTCGATCGGCTTGCCCAGTTCAGGGAACTTCCCCAATGCGACGCACAGCAGTCGCTGGTGATCGTCCGCGTCGTGAAAAGCATCATCGCTGCCAGCAGCAGCCCAGGCGGCCTCGGCGGTCTGTTGGGCGAGATGAGCGACCTCGTCGGCGTCCCAAGGAGCCTCGTCCACTTGGCTGGCGCGGCGCGCCGCCAGCACCGCCTCGAGAGCTTTGGCAGTCTCCTGGTCGATTTCCGTCGCCTCGAACGCATCGCGGATGTTCGTGACGACCGTGGCGCCGGCATCAGAGGCTGTTGCGGCCTGGTTGCTCACCTCAATCGCATGTCCCACCGACCGGAGTGCGAGCGCGGCCGCCTTGGCCGCGAAGCGAACACCATCCGCGGCTTCGTCCGCCATTTCGCGAGCCGCCCGGTCCGCTGCCGCAAAGTCGGCGCGTGGAAGGGGTTCCGCGCGACAGAAGCACTCGATATCCTCCAGGCCTCGTTCCACGGCCTGAACCTGCGACTCGTAAAGCGTCCGGCACGATTGCCACAGTGGCTGAACCCGCCGCGCATACCGCACCGCATACGCCACGATGGCGCGAAGCGGCAGTCTTCGAAGCTCTTCCCAATCGGGCAGTTTGGACGGATGCATCAACGATTCGGTTCCACTTGCCCAGAAGGCAGTTGTGCCACCAAGTTTCCAGGTCGTTGGCCGATTCTACCACGCCCAAATCCACCTCGCAATCCTCGCCGAGGCGAAGCAGTCGTGAACGGTGCTTAACGGACTGCTATCTTGGCGGTCAACGTAATTCGTTGGAACCCATTTCCACGCCACCGTTGGGTGCGTCGAGGATGTGGTAGGTGTAGCCTTGTTCGCAGAGGAACAGTTGCCGCCGCAGGGCGAATTCTTGTTCGACGGTGTCGGCGCTGACCAGGGTGTAGAAGTGGGCCTGGTTTTGGCCCGGTTTCGGGCGGAGGATGCGACCCAGGCGTTGAGCTTCTTCCTGGCGCGAACCGAACGTTCCCGAAACTTGGATCGCTACCGCGGCGTCGGGTAGATCGACAGCGAAATTGGCGACTTTGGATACGGCCAGCACGCGGATCTCGCCCGACTTGAACCGCTCGAATAACTCGTCCCGCTTGCGCTGCCCGGTGCTGCCGGTGATCAGCGGCAGCTCCAATTCGCGGGCCAGTTGCTGGAGTTGTTCGACGTACATGCCAATGACCAACGTCGGTTCGTCGGGGTGCTGGGCCAGCAACTGCCGCACGACGGCTTGTTTCTGGGGGTTTTCCGCAGCGATGCGGAATTTGCAGCGTTGGTCCGCTACGGCGTACGGCATCCGTAGCGACTCGGGCATCGGCAGACGGATCTCCGTACATGCCGCGGTGGCGATCCAGCCTTGTCCCTCCAGGACCTTCCACGGAACATCCACCTTTTTCGGTCCGATCAACGCGAACACATCGTCTTCGCGACCGTCCTCGCGAACCAGGGTGGCGGTCAGCCCCAACCGTCGCCGGGCTTGCAAACTGGCCGTCACTTGAAACACCGGGGCGGGCAGCAGATGGACCTCGTCGTAGATGATCAGCCCCCAGTTCCGCTGGTCAAACAAGCCCAAGTGTACGAACTCGCTGTCTCGGTTGGGGCGATAGGTCAGGATCTGGTACGTGGCCACCGTGACGGGCCGGACTTCTTTGCTGGAACCGTTGTATTCACCGATTTGGTCCTCGTCCAATGAGGTCTTGTCCAACAGTTCGGCGATCCATTGCCGAGTCGCGGTGACGTTGGTGGTCAGTACCAGCGTCGACGAACCGGTGGCCGCCAGGCACGCCATCCCCACGATCGTCTTGCCCGCACCGCACGGCAACACGATCACGCCCGATCCGCCGCGCTGCGAGCCGGCCGCATGAAAGACGGATGCGGCTTCCTGCTGGTAGGGCCGCAGACCGAACGGCAAACCGCCACGCGTGGTCGATCGCAACTGGACGGGCAACGGATCGCCCTCGGTGTAACCGGCCAGGTCTTCTGCCGGAAAACCGATTTTTACCAGCGCTTGCTTTAGCTTGCCGCGGTCACCCGGATGGACGCGGAATTCGACGGGGGACAACCGCTGGCCCAACAACGGTGCGACGTGTTTGTTGCGACTGACCTCTTCGGCCAGCGGATGATCAGCGGCTTGCAGGACCAACCCGTCGGTAGCCCGCTGAAGCACCAGACGGCCATACCGCGACGCATAATCCTGGATCTCCCGCAAGACGTGGGCCGGGATGTCGTATTTCGAGAATTCGTGCAGCGTGTCCGCGATCTCGTCGGTCGTCGTGCCGGCGGCGCACGCATTCCAGATCGAAAGCGGCGTAATTCGATACGTGTGAATATGTTCCGGCGACTTGATCAGCTCGGCGAACCGGCACAACCCATCGCGTGCCGCTTCGTAGCGCGGGCTGTCCACCTCGAGCAACGCGGTGTGGTCGCCTTG
>SKVE01000843.1 GCA_007129635.1 Planctomycetaceae bacterium | reverse complement strand
CAATTCGACGCGGAAGCGGACGTCGCGTTCCATCCCGCCGTGCCAGAAATGAAAAGCGGACGCCTGGCCGGCGCCCAGTCGCGGCGTCTCTCCCGAGCGGACGAGGTTGACTTCCCGGACGACACCGTCCCAGGCGGTCAGCTTCACCCGATCCGCGGCGGTGATTTCCAATCGCTCGCCCGGCTGGAGCCGACCCGGCCAAGTCAGCCGGCCAAGTCAGCCGGCCGCCGTCCCAGCCCACGACCTGGGCGACCAATTCGCCTTCGAGCCCGGCCAGTTCCGCTGCCTTTAGCGGCGACGATGAAGATGCAAGTGCCGAGGCGCAGAGGCCCAATATCCTCTTTATTTCGGTTGACGATTTGGTTTGCCGTTTTCCACACGTTTGATCCGGAATCGCGCAATTATGTGACGAGTCGGACGGGGAGAGGCCCCATCTATGAGCACCCGAACGTGCCCGACGACGCCTATTTCGACGATCAGGTCACCCGCCGGACGATTGACAAGCTGCGGGAATTCGAGCAGCGGCAGGAACCGTTTTTTCTGGCGGCCGGTTTTTCAATCCCCATCTCCCATTAACGCGCTGGCAAAACGGCGACACTGAAACCTAGAACGTTTGGAAGCGGGGCGTGTGAGGAGGGAATCGAAGTTCGATGGTGCCTCTTCAGCCTGTCGCATTTGGTCAAGGTGACCGTGAGCGGGCAGGTCATCTACAAGGCTGTTGCGCGGCGTTTGCCGGAAGGTCTGCGTGGCGTTCTATTATCCCATCGCCATGTTCCAGGCCGGCTGTCGCGACGTGACCGAAGGTGGGCTCTTGCGGACGATTGGGGCACGCGGTAGGCTGCCGTTGAGTATCTTTGTTTCGCTGGCAATTGGGCTAAATAGCATGACGCTCCAGGAGAGCATCCCGACAGACCCGGACGCTTTGCGCGTCGTCGACGATGTGGCGTGTACGATCTGTGGTTGTGTGTGTGACGATTTGCAGATGAGCGTCGTCGGCGACCGGATCGTTCGGGCGCGGGGCGCATGCCATCTGTCGGAAGCCTGGTTCCTGCAACAACACACGGTCCGACCGCCGGTAGCCCAAATCGCGGGCGGTGAGGTGTCTCTGGAGACGGCTGTCACACGCAGCGCTCAGATCCTGGCGGAGGCTCGTTGGCCGCTGATCTACGGACTGTCACGCAGCAGTACGCCCGGCCAGCGGGCAGCCGTGCGACTGGCCGACCGTTTGCATGCCAATGTCGATACGACCGCGTCGATTTGCCACGCGCCGTCGATCATGGCGATCCAGCAGGTTGGCGAATCGACGTGCACGTTGGGCGAGATCCGGCATCGAGCGGATTTGGTGGTTTTTTGGGGTGTCGATCCGGTCCACAGCCACCCGCGGCACCTGGAGCGTTACTCGGGGGATGTGGTTGGCCGATTCGTTCCCGGCGGGCGTGGGGATCGGACGATCGTGGTGATCGACGTCGCGCCGACAGACACCAGCCGATATGCTGATCGATTCATTCCCGTCGAACCGGACTGTGATTTCGAGGCGATCTGGGCGTTGCGATGTCTGCTTCGCGGCTGGCCCTTACGTCATACCGATCGGCTGGGGATCGACCATGGGCAACTGGTCGATTTGGCTGACCTGATGATGTCCTGCCGCTGCGGCGTCGTGTTTTTTGGGTTGGGCTTGGCCCGCACCGGGTCGGGGCACCGGAATGTCGAGGCCTTGTTGCGGATGGTCGCCGAATTGAACGCTCACACACGTTTTTACGCTCGGCGGATGCGGATTCCTGGCGATGTGAGCGGAGCGGACAGCGTGTTGTGCTGGCAGACCGGGTTCCCGTTCAGCGTCAACCTGAGCCGTGGTTATCCCCGCTACGCCCCGGATGAGTACTCGGCGGCCCAGATGCTGCAGCGGGGCGAGGTGGATGCGTGTTTGTTGGTGGGCAGCGAATCCGTTCCCCAGATGCCTGCCGACGCAGTGGACCGTCTGCGTTCGATCCCGACCATCGTGCTGGATCATCCCACGGTCGCTCCGGTGATCGAGCCGACCGTACGATTTACAACGGCCGTCTACGGGATCCATCTGCCGGGGACCGCCTATCGGATGGACGAGGTGCCGATCCCGCTCAGACAGGTCCTGCCGTCCTCGTACCCCAGTGACGCGCAGGTGCTGGAAGCGATCGAGCGGCAGTTACCGCCTGGTGATCGTCCGAATATTCCCGGCGTCCGGTGATCGGACCGAGGCCCTGGTGTCGGGTGCTGGAAACCGCCGTGCTTCAACCAGTTTCAATCGTCCAGGTTCGGCTTTTTCCGCAGATCCTTCTTTTTTCCACGGCTCTTTTTCTCGTCGACACGACGCTGTTTGGCAGCGCGGCTGGGTCGAGTCGCGATGCGCCGTTTGCGCGGGACAGCCACGTCCAGCAGCAACTGGCTGAGTTTTTCCAGGCAATCCGAGACGTTCTTGGCTTGATCCCGATACCGCTGGCTATGGAGCACCAGGTCTCCCTGGTTATTGATCCGCTTCGCGTACCTGGCCATCGCTCGGTCGCGCACATCGTCTGGCAGACTGGGAGAAGAAGCGATCGGCCAGTGAAGGGTTACTTTGGAATTGACCTTATTGACGTTCTGGCCGCCCGGTCCACTGCTGCGCGCGTAGGTCCAGTGGAATTCGGCGAGCGGAATCTGGATTCGAGGATGGACTCGCAGCATGGCCTTCTCGTCAGCAGGGGGATCGGTAACAGCGTTATCGATATCCTAGGCTGTCAAGCCGCCGAAAGGAACCACCAGCGACCGAACCGTTCAACGATCCGCGTAGACGCGGGTGACCTCTTCTTTGGTCACGGGTACCGGCGTCTCCTTGGAGATGAGCTGGACCTGGAAGCGATGCGTACCGGCGGTCAGACCTCGGACTCGGATTTTGTATTGAGTCTGTTCGCCGGGCCCTAGGCGAGCCAGCGGGTCGACATTGACCTGGGGTCCTTCGATGCTGACTTGCGTCGGTCCTTCGCCCCCGACAGGTCTCATCTCCGGCGGTAGCCCGATCTGCATGCGGATGTCGGTGGCCGCGCTCGAACCGCGATTGTTCAGTTGGATGACGTACGTTGTCTCACTGCCCTCTTCGATCGGATCGGCTTCGTCATGGATCGAAAACTGCAACTCGGCCAACCCGTCGACCTGGACCAGTTTCTCCGAGGCATCCTTCAGACCCATGCCCGCTCGACCTTCCACATTCAAACGCTGCTGGCCGGTTTCCATTGGCAGGAGCGTCAGCTTGGCCACCCCGCTCTGTTGTGCCGGCAGTTCTTCCAGGCTCCAGTACACCGCGTGGTTCTGAGGTTCGTACTGGCCCTTGTGGTCTGCGTCGACGAATCGCATGCCTTTCGGCAGGTAGGTCACCAGTTCAATGTCACGTGCGGTCGCGGTACCCGGATTGGCCACATTCACATCGTAGATGGCTTCGCGTTCCAAGTAACGCATTCTGGGACCGGTTAACGAAACCTGCAGCGACGGTGCGACGACTTCCACGGTGATCGTATCTTCCGCGACCAGATTCCCATCGCCTCGCAGATAGACCGTGTTCTCCACAATTCCGGGCTCGGCGGCCTTCAGCGTCAGTTGCAGACGGCGGGATTCACCCGGTTTCAAAACGCCGACCTCGTATTCCAATTCGCGTCCTGCCGGATGCGAGAAACCTTCGGGAATGTTTTCTTCCAGCACGACCCCTGTCGCGGCTCCCGAGCCAGGATTGGAGACCGTGATATCCAGCACGACCGATTCGCCGATCAAGACCTTCTGAGGGCCGGAGTGCGTCACCTTCAGTTCCGGTCGGGTGCAAATTGTCCGCACCGAAGCATGGGTCTGGAATAGGACCTGCGCGACGCTGCCGATCTCGCCTTCGGCGATGGGCAAGACGTGCATCGTGACGATCGACTCGGCATCGGGAGCCAAGCTGCCCAGTTGCCACATCAGTTGGCCATCGGGTGCCTCACTGGCTTGTGGAACGGCGTTGACGAAGCGGGTTCCTCGAGGTACCCGGTCCAGGATAATCAGGTCGTGCGCGGCGACTTGTCCCACATTGCGGATACGTACCTGGAAACTGGCCTCTTTGCCGACCTGGATCTCGTCAGGCGCAATTTTCTCGACCGTCAGCGCCGGGGCCTGGCGGCCTTCCAAGGATTCGGCACCCGGTGCTCCATCGCCTTCGAAACCGGCCGAATGTTCGGATCGAGCCGGTGCGGGATCGTTGGATCGTTGATTGGAAGTTGTGTTCGATGCCGAGAAACGAAGCGGCTGCGATTCGGGTTCAGCGCTGCGAGGCTCGGGGAGATCCGGTTGCAGCGGGGCGAGGGGACTGTCCGGCATCGCTGGGGGATCGAATCGACCCGGCGGCTGGTCTTCGAGCGCGGCGCCCCAACGATTCCCACTCGGGGATTCCGGGGCGGCGGGCAAGTCGGGAAGATCGTTCGACGAGGAGGCCTGCGGTCGGGGCGATTGCAGGCTGGCCGATGGCGGCTCGCCCGACTGGTCACGCACCGGTGGAGCCAACGAAGTCCCGGTATTCTCATCAACCGGTTGGCTGCTGCCGTAGACACTGCTCTGCGACGGCGGATCAGGCATTTCGTACTGGGTAGACGAGGCGGGAAAATCATCGGCTGATGCACGCGATTCGGCAGCGGCCAGCGGGGTTCCCAATCGCAACTCGGGATCCAATCGTTGCGGCTCGTCGAACGACGGACGGTCCGGTACTTCCGGCAGTTGGGCGTAAAGGTCGTCCTGCTGGCGAGCAGCCCGAGGTGGTTGATCCGATTGGTCATCATCCTTGCCACGGATGATCGTCGTATCCGTCTCGGAATTGAATCGGAGCGTCGAGCCGGTCGGTTCCGGCGGCATCGCAGGCGCCTCGGGCAATGTCGCAAAGCCCTGGCTGGAATCCCAACGAGATGCCGCGGGCGGTGCTATGGGCTCGTCATCCGGCATCGGGATGGGTTGTAGCGCATCAGGAGCGGGTGGCGCGGGTGTTGACGCCGCTAAGGACGCCTGTTCCGTCGGCGAGCCGTCGCCCGTCCATTGGCCATGCGCGATCGCGATGGCGCCCAGAGCGATCATCGAGAAAACGCCGCCCAGACGCACGCTCAGTCTTTGTGTGAATTTTTTGTTCGAAGCGACCATCGTCTTCAACCCACTGCATTGATTTGGAAATAGCGATATCCGGGTCTCGGAGCGAGAAGGGAATGGGTAAGTAGCAGAAACCAGGACCTGAGGAAAGATCAATCCGGTCACGATTTCCCACCTTTT
>SKVE01000245.1 GCA_007129635.1 Planctomycetaceae bacterium | reverse complement strand
TTGAAAATCCAACACGTGTTCGTCCCGATGTTCCCACGGTGATAGAGTTTCGCTGATGAATTCCATCACGGGGAACTGGTACCACGGTGGGGAAAACGCTTGCTTGACCGTCAGCGTCTCATACCCGTCCCTAATTAATTGAATCTTTCGCGTTCCGTAATAGGTAAATTCGACAGAGACCGGCGTCATCCCAATCTCTTGATCATCCACATAGACGGTCGCTCCGGCTGGCTGGCTGCGGACCAGCATCCTCCGCCTGACGCAACCAGGCGCAACCATCACGATCATCACCACCAGGCAAATCAGCAGATGGAGCCCTTTGCGGGCACGGGTTCCGGTTATCGAACGAATGGAAACCACCGTGTCAAAATACCGATACACTAAAGATGAGGGGTGAGATTCATCGCCGATCAGTGCGGCGTTTCCTAACGCATCCCCATTGGGACTCGCGGGGAGTATAATAAGGGATTGATTCGCAAGCCAGATCATTTTCGGCGAACATTCGCCCCACGCTCCCGGCGACCTGGACCGAGATCCTGCTGGCGGCGAATTCTGGGTCGGAAACCACGAAGTGACCCGAAACCATGAAGTGACCAGCCATGAGCAAGGCCCAGCCAAAATTTGTAACCAGTTTTCATTGGATCGCCCGCAGTGATGTGGGCATGCGGCGAGCAAACAATCAGGATTCGGTGAAAATCGTCTCGGCCGAAGACGAAGCGTCCTGGCAGATGCGAGGCCACCTGCTGATCGTCGCCGATGGGATGGGGGCGCACGCCGCTGGCGAGCTGGCAAGTAAATTAGCGGTAGACAACATACCTCACTTATACTATCACGATCGTGAACTGGCTCCACACGATGCGCTTCGATCTGCGATCACCCAAGCCAACAGCGAGATTTATCGCCGGGGGATGGCCAACCAGGAATTCCAGGGGATGGGTACAACCGCCAGTGTGCTCGCCTTGCTTCCGCAGGGGGCTTTCGTGGGGCATGTGGGTGATAGCCGTGTTTACCGGTTGCGAGATGGGTGCCTGGAGCAGTTGACGTTCGACCATAGCTTGCAGTGGGAAGTGCGCCGCAACCACCGGATCGACGAGGATTCGGACTTTGCCCGGATGATTCCAAAAAACGTGATCACGCGGTCACTCGGACCCAACAGCCAAGTTGACGTCGATATCGAGGGGCCATTTCCCCTCCAAAAAGGCGACCAATTCTTGATCTGCAGCGATGGACTGACGGGCCAGATTCCGGATGAAGAACTAGCTGAACTGATGCACCAGCTTGACCTGGAAGAGGGTTCTCAGTTGTTGGTCGATCTGGCCAATCTCCGCGGCGGGCCGGACAACATCACCTTGATCCTGGTTCGGGTATTGGATGAGCGGGTGTTGTCCGAGGCCCACTCGTCATCCCCTGTCCGAGGTGCCCCTAAATCGGCTGGCTCATCCTGGATCGCGACCGTAGCCGCTCCGATCGCTGGCGTCTGTCTGTTGTTTGCCATCCTGCTACGGTTCGCTGGCCAAGCGGTTGTCGCCGGGGTTCTGGCAGCGGCAGGGATCTCTGTTCTGATCGGTGCCGCGATCGGCTGGTTTCGTCGGTGGATGATCGCCCCAGGCTCCGAAGTGGATGCGGACGAGAGCGTTGGCCAGGCCCCCTACGCGACATGTCGCTGCGACCGCGATGGCATGATGGCCAAGACCTTGTCGAATACGCTAGAAGAACTGCGCCAGGCGGCGCGGGACGAGAACTGGAGCGTTTCCTGGCAGGATATCGACGCTTGGCGCGATTCGGCTGACAAGCAGGCCGAGGCACGTCGATACCCGCAGGCGATCCAACAATACGCCAAGGCCATCCGCCAGATGATGGCACAGCTTCGTAAACAGCCACGGTGATGAAGGTCAGCGATTCGACAGACAGGCCGTTTTTTGGTGTCAGCCGTTGACACCTGTCGAGTGACCGTTTATTTTTTATCGATTGTTTCTTTCCGAAGGATTTCCCATGGTCAGTGCCGCTACGACATCCCCACGATGCCTCTGCGTCCCGGTAGACGCGGTGGCGATTCGTATTGTGATTCGTTGAAGGCATGGGCCCCAGGGGAAACCTTGATCGCAAGCGACCGAGAACAAGCCCTGAGGCCTGATAGGTAGGTCTCAGGGTTTTTTTGTTTTCTGCAGGTAGCCAAGATGCGAACAATCCAGATTTACGATACGACGCTCCGTGACGGCACCCAAGGCGAGGGGGTCAGTCTTTCACTGTATGACAAGCTGCAGATCACGCAGCGTCTGGACGAGATGGGTGTCGACTTTATCGAGGGCGGATACCCGTTATCGAACGAGAAGGATGTCGAGTATTTCGAGCGGGTGCGGCAGATGGATCTGCGTCACGCCAAGATCTGCGCCTTTGGGATGACTCGTCGTCGAGGCATCTCGGCGAGTGAAGATCCGGGGCTGCGCGCGTTGTTAGGAGCCGAGACGCCGATTTGCACCATTGTGGGCAAGACCTGGGATTTCCAAGTCACCGACGTTCTGCGTGTGTCGCTGGACGAAAATCTGGACATGATCGCTGATTCGATTCGGCTGTTGACCAGTGCCGGCCGCCAGGTCTTCTACGATGCCGAGCACTTCTTCGACGGTTGGAAAGCCAATCCTGAGTATTCGGCGCGGACGATTCGCGCGGCTGCCGAAGCAGGGGCGACGCTGGTGGTGTTGTGCGACACCAATGGCGGAAGCTTGCCCGAAGAGATCGCTCAGATGACTCGCCAGGCGATCGAAGCGATCGCTCCGCTGGACGCACAGGTCGGCATCCATTGCCACAATGATGGTGAACTGGCGGTTGCCAATTCCTTGGCGGCCGTCGATGCGGGCGCGGTGCAAGTCCAAGGGACGATCAACGGATTGGGCGAACGTTGTGGGAATGCCGATCTGATCTCGGTCATCTCCAATCTGGCATTGAAGAAGAAGGGCTATCAGGTACTGGACGGCACGGGCTTGCAGCACCTGACCCAGGTATCGCGCTACATCTACGAAACGGCCAATCTGAATCTGCGGAACAATCAGCCGTTCGTCGGGCTCAGCGCCTTTGCCCACAAAGGTGGCATGCACGTGCATGCCGTCCATCGCGCTTCGGCTTCCTACGAACACATCGATCCGGCGGTGGTCGGCAACGAGCGGCGTTTTTTAGTCAGCGAGCTGTCGGGACGATCCAACATCGTGGCCATGACCGTCAAGCACAACCTGCGTCAGGACCGCGAATTGATGGACCGGATTCTGGCCGAAGTCGTACGGCTGGAGAACCGAGGGTATCAGTTCGAAGCGGCCGAGGCCTCGTTCGATCTGTTGGTCAAGCGGTGCATCGGCACCTTCACACCTCACTTTGAACTGCTGAAATACCATGTCGAGGTGGTGGCGGACAAATTGCGCGAGGTGTTGACCGAGGCGACGGTCAAATTGCGGGTGGCCCGGGAAACGCGGCACGAGGTGGCTGAGGGCGACGGCCCGGTCAACGCGTTGGACGCCGCACTGCGAAAAGCGCTGAACGGACGATATCCGAACCTGAACCAAATGCACCTGATGGATTACAAGGTGCGCGTGGTCAATTCGGAAGCGGGTACGGCAGCCCGCATCCGCGTGTTCATCGAGAGCCGCGATGACCAGGATCTCTGGGGAACGGTCGGCGTCAGTGAGAATATTATCGAGGCCAGTTGGTTGGCGCTGGTCGATGCCATCGAGTA
Source organism: Planctomycetaceae bacterium (assembly GCA_007129635.1). GTDB lineage: Bacteria > Planctomycetota > Planctomycetia > Pirellulales > Pirellulaceae > SKKK01. The sequence goes on along the minus strand of SKVE01000245.1, from coordinate 1,567 downwards.
CAAACTGTACAAAGATCAGGTCCCGGTCCCGGCCGCCAGCCAAGACGATCAAGACTCGCCACCATCCGACAGTCCTGCAAACGAAACTTGAACGGGGATCCTTTCAACAATGTCGCAATCGTTCACCTCCGATTCACTGCCTAATCGCTTCGACTACAACGAGGCTCGTCAACGTCTGTACGTCTGGTGGGAAGAACAGGGATTCTTTCATGCCCAGCCGAATACCGGACGCCCACCCTTCGTGATCGTGATCCCGCCGCCCAACGTTACCGGGGCACTGCATCTGGGACACGCCCTGAATAACTCGCTGCAGGACATCCTGATCCGCATGAAGCGGATGCAGGGGTACGAGACACTGTGGATGCCCGGTACCGATCACGCGGGAATCGCGACCCAAGCGGTGGTCGAACGTCGGTTGAAGGAGGAAGAGAATAAGACTCGGCATGACCTGGGCCGCGAGCAATTGGTCGAACGGATCTGGCAGTGGAAGTCGCAGTACGAGGCGCGGATCCTGAGCCAGTTGAAGCAGATGGGCTGCAGTTGCGATTGGCAACGCACTCGATTCACGCTGGATGATACTTGTGCCCGGGCCGTTCGCAGCACGTTCTTCGACCTGTTCTGCAAGGGCTTGATCTATCGCGGCAAACGGCTGGTGAACTGGGATACGTTCCTACAAACGGCGGTCAGTGACGACGAGGTGTTTCACGAGGAGGTGAAAGGAAACTTCTGGCACTTCCGCTACCCGGTCATCGATCCCCAGCCCGGCGAACCGACCCACGTAACGATTGCCACCACGCGCCCCGAAACGATGCTGGGCGATACGGCCGTGGCCGTTCACCCCGATCCGGCCGCCGCGCTGGCACTGAGCGAAAGGCTGTTGCTCGATAAATTGGAAAAAGCTCCCGCGCGGGAACGCGACGAGATCCAGCAACAGATCGACCAGATCGGCCAACGCCGCCAGCAGATCCTTCCGGAACTGGAAAAGCTGCGCGATATGGCTCGCGACGGACGCCGACTGCGTCTGCCGTTGTTGCATCGCGAGATCCCGCTGGTCATGGACCCGTGGGCCAAGCCCGAATTGGGAAGCGGGTGCGTGAAGATCACTCCGGCGCACGATGCGAACGATTACGAGGTCGGACGGCGGCAGGATCTGCCCATGATCAATATCCTGAATCCCGATGGAACGCTGAACGCCAATGCCGGTCCGTATGAAGGGCTGAACATCCTGGCGGCGCGAAAGCAGGTCGTGGCCGATCTCCAGGCGGCCGGACTGGTGGTGGAAATCGAAGATCGCCTGATCGATCTGGCTCACTCGGATCGCAGCAAGACCCCGATCGAACCCTACCTGGCCGATCAGTGGTTCGTGAAGATGGACCCACTGGCCCAATCGGCCATGGACTCCGTCCGAGACGGCCGTGTTCGGATCCTGCCTTCGCGTTACACCAAAGGCTACTTGGATTGGCTGAGCGAAAAACGGGACTGGCCGGTCAGCCGCCAGCTCTGGTGGGGGCATCGCATTCCGATCTGGGCCGCCTCGGGGCTCTCCCGGTCCGGCGCCGACGCCCTG
>SKVE01001019.1 GCA_007129635.1 Planctomycetaceae bacterium | reverse complement strand
CGCGCCGGCCAGGTGCGGGGCGTGCTCCGCATCCTGAAATCGGCTCGCCATCTGCAAGCCTGGGAAAAGTTGAAGACCACCTGGCAGGAGAATCAGGAACTGCTGCAAGGTCGAGCCAGCGCGCGGAGCTTCGAGATCGAGGTAGAAAAGCTGTTGCTTGTCGACCGTTTGCGCCAGATGCTGGCCTCAGCCCCGCCGGATCCTGCCGCCGTGCGGGATGCCTGGCAGGATCTTCAGCAGCTTGGTGGACACCCCCTGGGCGATTCGATCAAGGCGCCGGTCGAACAGTTGCTGGACCAGCATCAGCACTTGAAGAACCTGGAGCAGGCGCTGGCGGAACAGCCCGCTTCGCCCACATTGGCTTCCGATAAAAAGCTGGTCGCTACGGCTTCTGGCCAGGTGATTCGCAACCTGGATCGCAATCTGCCCACAGTCCAAGCATACCGAGCGGCTCAGCAGCGATTGAACCACGTCCGCCGCGTGCACGAATTGGAGAAAACGGGCACGGTGCAAAGCGAAACGTACATCGCCGACGTGATCAAGCATCTGCCGGAAAACTATCATGATGGACTCGTCAAACGCGCGCAACAGGCCGCGCGCCGCGTCAAGGTCTTCAAGGTCCTGCAAGCGGCTATCGACAGTTCCGCGTCAGAACGTGAAATCATCGAAGCCTGGAAAAAATTGGGGGAAGTGCGAGGCCGCATTTTGGCGCCCGTTCAGGTCCAGAAACGCGTCGAATTGGCTGCTGCACGGATGCCCCTTTTGCGAGCCTTGAAGGAGATCCCACGGCGTCTGGATCTTGAACAGCAGAAGCAACTGGTGCAACAAGTCTGGGACCCCAAACTGTTGGACGATTGTCCCGCCGCCGACCCTTGGCGCGATCTGTACGAGGGAGTCAAGTCGAAACGCGAAATGCTCGAAAGTCTTGAACAAGCGATCGCTGAAGAAGATCTGGATCGAGCCGAACGCCTGTTGCAATCGCCCGAATTGGCGGATGTCGAACTGCCTGCCCAGTCGTCCATCGCTCTACACGAACTGAGAAACCGCAACCAGCAGCGTGCGGTTGCCAACCGTCAGGCCATCGTGACCTCGCTGCTGGAACATGATCGCACCGCCTTCCTCGATCGTTTCGATGCTCGCACGGTCGCCGAGATCTGCCAACAGGCTCGGCACCATCAGCCCGTGGTTCGACAATGGGTCGAAGCCGAAATACTGCCGGCCGATCGAATCGGGTTCGCCATCGATGCGGAAACCGCCATAACAAAAGACGAGGACCAACAACTGCGTATCCGTTGGACGTGGCCGCCGTCAACCATCACCGACCAATGCCATCTGGTGATCAGCGACCAGCGGCCTGGCCAACACGCGTTACCCGAAGATCTGCCCGCCTTGTATTCGGCTACCATCATTAGGGACCAATGGGACGAACAGGCGGGGCACCTGATCCAGGCCGACCCCCAGTGGGAAGGTAGCCGAATTTTCGTCTGGGCGACCGTAGAACTGGGATTCCAGACGTTTTATAGCGAACCCTTTGAAATCGGAGTCATCCAACCGCTTGACGCCAAGCCCCGTCGTTGGGGTTTGTTTCGCAGGTGGCGCTCGGAAAAACCTGCAGAGAGTTCTGAACACGAATCGGAAGAAACTCCCTCGTAGGAAGGATTGGCAATCTGTCCCACTCTTTATGCGTCTACGGAGGTCAATCCAAACGCGGACCGAAGGCAGAAGGCTTCGATGGATCCGAAGCGGGAGGTGCGGGTCGAACTGGCAATTTGCTGGTATCACTATGTTCGGCCAAGATCGCCTGGAAGCTGATCAGCCAAATCACCACGAACAACAGGCCGATAATCGGCGGAACCCAGTCGATTGACATCGGACGTATCTCTCCCAGAGAGTCCACAACGATCCTCCCTGCCAGGAAAGAACCCATCCGTGTCCAAAGGACGAATCGGCCGAGATCCTGTCTCGACTTCAACTGTTTTGCCTCGTTTCGCACCACGCGAACCATCCGCAGAAACGTTACGAACTGTCGCGCTTTCCGAGCTTCTACGATTTCTCGTAGGGCGGTAGAATGAGCGACAAGGTGTCCGGATCGTGGGCAGAAAAATTTGCCCAGCCTAAAGTTCAGAGAGAGAGAGAGAACTGCTTGATGAGCGATCGTCTGGCGATGATGTTGATTCGCTTCCGCTGGTGGCTGCTAGCGATCGGTGTGCTGTTGGGCATGCTTTCGTTCGGACCGGCCCAACGGCTGGACTTCGACCGATCCATCGAGAATATGTTCGCTGACAACGACCCCTTGTTGCCACCGTATTCCAAGCTGAAACGCACGTTCGGGGGAAACGAGGTGGTCCTGGCCGTCTATGACGATCCGGACTTGCTGAATCCCAATCGTCAGGGCATCCAGCGGTTGGAAGAGATCAGCCAATCGCTGCAGGAAACGGAGGGCGTCCGCGGTGTGCTCAGTTTGGCTCAATTGGACGCGTCGCTGGAAAAAATGGCAGCGGCTGCCAGTCTGTTTGGTTTGGCACGCGTCCCCGAGCAGGGAATCGTCCAGCAGGACAACGATCTGTCCCAGCGGTTTCTCAGCTTGTTCCAGGGATACACGCACGGTGCCGACCAGCGTACGGTCGCCATCGTCTGCATGTTGGAGCCTGAGGATGTCGTACAGATATCGCGCCGCGAGACGATCGACCAGTTACGGGAAAAGATCGAGTTGCTGGCCGATGGCCAGATCACGGGCGAGCCGGTGATGCTGGTCGATGGTTTCCGTTACATCGAGGAAGACGGGCATCGGCTGGGCATCGGCTGTACCATCCTGCTGTCGTTGACCATCCTGATCTGCTTTCGCAGTTGGCGTTGGGTACTGATCTCGATCAGCGTTGTGCAACTGGCCTTGTTGCTCACGCGTGGCGCGTTGGTGTGGTCGGGTTTGCGGTTGAGCATGGTCAGTTCGATGTTGACAGCGATCGTCACGGTGGTGGGGATCGCGACGGTGGTCCACGTGATCGTGCGGTTCCGCGAGGCTCGGAGCAGCGGGCTGTCGCCGCACGATGCTTTTCAGCATACGGCCGGCATCTTGGCGGTACCTGTCTTCTGGGCCTTGACAACAGACGCCGTCGGATTCGCATCGCTGATGATTGCCGAAGTGACACCGGTCCGCGATTTCGGCATCATGATGGCGATCGGATCGATGATGGTGCTGGTCAGTGTCGTGCTGTTGGTTCCGGCGTTGACCTTGGCAGGTCGACACTCGGAGCAAACGCAAACATTGAAAAGCGAGCGGCTGCTGGCGGATCGTTTGAACAGGATGCTGGGACTGGTGGAACGACGGCCGGCCACGATCGGATTGTTGGCCGTCGTGTTTTTCGCTTCGACCGCCGCCGGCATTTCCCGCTTGCAGATCGAGACGGATTTTACGCGAAACTTTCGTGCGGGCAGCCCCATCGTTCAGGCCTACGATACGGTCGAGACGAATTTGGGGGGCGCGGGGGTGTGGGACGTGATTTTACCAGCCCCTGAAACGCTGAACTGGGACTATTTAGTGCGGGTACTGCGGCTGGAACAGCGATTGCGGGAAGAAGTCGTCGTCAAGGACAGCCAAGGACAACCGCAACCGGCGTTGAAGGTCTTGAGCATGGCGGATGCCGTCTTCGCCGGAGCGCCCATGCTGCGAAAGACGCGCAGTGGAGTCCGCCGTACCATTATCGTGAGCGGAGCCATCGCGGCGATGGTCACCCACATGCCCGTGGTCGGCGAAACCCTGCACGGCCGTGATCCGGAATTCGACGCCCAAGAACCGGACGACCCCGCCAGTGCCTCGGACGCCTCACCCGGTCCGTGGTTCTTTCGGATCATGCTTCGAGCGGAAGAGCGGCAATCGTCCGAGCAGAAGATAGATTTGATCGAGCAAGTTACCAGGATCAGCCGCGAGGAATTTCCCGAGGCCGAGGTCACGGGCTTCTTTGTTCTGTTGACCAACCTGATCAGCAGCGTGATCCGCGATCAATGGCGAACGTTCGCATTAGCGTTGGTCGGCATCGGGCTGACCATGGGCTTCGCCTTCCGGCGCCCCACGTATGTGCTGATCGGCCTGGTACCCAACGCGCTGCCGATCTTGACCGTTACCGGCCTGATGGGATGGCTGGGGCTTCAGATCAACATGGGGGCCGCGATGATCGCCGCAGTCTCGCTGGGATTGTCGGTGGACAGCTCCATTCATTATCTCAGCTCCTTCCAAAGAGCGCGACGTGCGGGTTTGTCGGTGACCGAATCGTTGCACGAAGTCCAGCAGATGGTCGGGCGGGCCATGGTCTTCTCGACGCTGGCGTTGATCATCGGGTTCAGCGTGCTGATGACCAGCCAGTTCGTTCCCACCATCTACTTCGGTGCACTGGTCACGCTGACCATGCTGGGAGGTTTGCTAGGCAATCTGATCGTTTTGCCCCTGCTGTTGCGATTGGTGACTCGCGAATCGCAACCAGCCGCGTCGGCGCCGGGCGACAATGCGGTCCCACGGGATGAAGCATCATGAATCGATTCGTCCATCAGCGTCACAAACGGCCCAGCGACGCCCCCGGGGCGGCGGAATTGATCCTGGCGTGCCCGCCGATGCACAGCCAGGTAAACCTATCGCGGGTGGTTCGCGCCGCAGGCTGCTGCGGGATCAAACGGATGATCGTCACCGGCAAACAGAAGCTGGATGCCAAGATCGCCCGCGATGCGATCGACCAGATCCAGATCGAAAGCCACCGCTCGTTGCGTCCGGTGCTCGAACGTCTGAAGAGTCAGGGATACGCTTTGGTCGGGTTGGAACAAGCAACCGGTTCCCAGTGCCTGTATGAATTCCGTTTCCCTCGCCGCAGCGTCCTGGTGATCGGTCACGAGCGGTTAGGGATCACCGACGATCTGCTACAGGTCTTGGATCACGTGGTCGAGATCCCCATCTACGGTCTCCCCCTGGCCCACAACGCAGCTACCGCCACCGCCATCGCCTTGTACGAATACTGCCGCCAACACGGATCCGCAGACACCAACGACACCGCCGATCCTCGATCCGCCTGACACCTTCTACAAAACAGCACTGTTCACGAAAACAAGAAATCCCAAGAGAGGGGTTCAGTAGCGAGTATTCCGCAAATTGGCTCAGCTCGGTACTCTTTCCTCACGGTGCGGGGCGTCTGCCAGACGATAGAGAAACAATGCACAGATTCATCCCGTGCAACAAAAAAGTGGCGTTCGCATGGCAGACGACTTGGACCTGGTGACCGGTGCCACCGGACTGATCGGCAACCGGTTGGTG